>JADLGF010000177.1 GCA_020849415.1 Thermomicrobiales bacterium | reverse complement strand
TGCACGAGATCGACCGGGCCGAGATCGTCGCTGATTACGTGCGAGTGATTCGCGAGGTGCGGCCGCACGTGGTGGTCACGTTCGAGCGGAACGGCGGCTACGGTCACCTCGATCACATCACCTGCCATTTCGCCGCCACCGAGGCGGTGCAACTGGCGGCGGATGCCGCATTCAAACCGGAACTCGGCCCTGCCTGGCAGGTGAAGAAGTTCTATTACGGGGCGATTCCGCGCTCGTTCTTCGTCAGAATGATCGAAGCGTCGGAGGAAGACCCTGATATCGGCGGCGATCGTCGCACCATTACCTACGACGAAATGGGCACGCCGGACGATGAGATCACGACCGTGGTCCATGCCCCCGAACTGATCCCGCTGCTGCGTAAGAGCGTCCTCTCCCACCGCACCCAGTTTGGCGAGGACTGGGTGGAGCGATTCAACAGCGATGACTTCGCGGACTGGTTCGGCGTCAACCACTTCGTCCGCGCCCACCCGGCCCCGGCCCCCGGCGCCACTCTGCCGGATGAGAACGATCTGCTGGCGGGGTTGGTGGGGTAGGAACCCTCACCCCCCTGACCCCGCGACCCAGAGGGTACCCCGCGCTGCGGCAGGAGAGGGGGGGAAATCGTGGTGCACCTGGTCGCCCCTCTCCCGTCGCAACGGGAGAGGGGCCAAGGGTAAGGGTTTTCCCGTCCTACGAACCGACCGGCGGGATCGGGGCGAGCTGGTCGCCGCCGAAGTGGTCGAAGATCAGTTTGGAAATCTTCGAGAGCACCACGTTGCCGTGGTTTTCGGCCCAGAAGCGGGCGTCGGTGGCGCCTTCGCTGATCAAACCGATCGTGTAACGGGTGCCCGGCCACTCGATCAGCGCCACATCGCCGCGCATGCCGCTCCAGCTACCGGTCTTGTTGTAGACGCGCAGCCCGTTATCGGGCCGGCCCATTTCGGCCGCGAAGGGCGTGTACGGGAAGTAGCGGGCAACGGTATCCAGATAATGCTGCTTGCGCAGGATCGCGAGCATGGCGGTGCAGCTCGCCTCGCTCAGGATCGTGTTGGTGGCGATCCCGGCCATGATTCCCGCCAATTCGCGCGGGGTGCTGGCGGCCAGATTCTTGCCGTCGTCGCCGATCGCCGGGAAATCGATCCGGTTGACGATCCGCGTCTTCGGGAAGCCCTTCGCCGCCATGGTGGCGTTGATGTTCTCGATACCGAGCAGATCGAGCAGCATGTTGGTCGCCTGGTTATCGCTGACCACGATCATCAGCGTGGCGACATCCTCGACCGACAGATCGACGCCGAGCCGGAGATCGCGCAGGATGCCCGAACCCTTGGTGGCGTTCTGCTCGTTGCTGGTGAGCCGGTCATCGAGCGACACCTTCCCCTGTTCGACCTGATTGAAGAGTTCCACCAT
Organism: Thermomicrobiales bacterium; assembly: GCA_020849415.1. GTDB lineage: Bacteria > Chloroflexota > Chloroflexia > Thermomicrobiales > UBA6265 > JADLGF01. Next base: position 9,747 of record JADLGF010000177.1, on the reverse strand, counting down.
CACCGGCACCTTGAAGGTGCTGGCCGTGGGGCGGAGGGTATCGGGGTCGTACGCGACCTCCTCGCCGGTCGTCAGGTTTTTGGCGAACACACCCACCGTTCCGCCGAACCAGGCGATCTCCCGTTCGATCGCGGCAATCAGGGCCGATTGGCTCATTTTGGTAGCGCTCCTTCACTGATTGGTACCGATGGACCCGACACATCCGGTCAAGTGCCCGGTATCATACGGTGTCCGGACAGACGCTTCCGGACCGTTGCTTGAACCGAACGGAACGCTGCTTCGATGAGAATGCCGATCGTAACCGGCGATGTCCCGATCCTTCGCAAAACCGCCGTCAGAATCCGAACGATCGACGATCGAATCCGGAATCTCGCCGCCGATATGCACGAAACGCTGCTCGATGCCGCCGGCGTCGGCCTGGCGGGTCCGCAGGTCGGGGTTTCGGAGCGAATCGTGGCCGTGCACGTTCCGGCCGATTATCTGGAAGAAGGGCAGGCGGAGATCAACCTCACCCTCATCAATCCGGAGATCGTCACCGCCTCCGGCGAGCAGTACGGACCTGAAGGGTGCCTGAGCCTGCCCGGGATCGTCGCCAGCCTGCCGCGTGCCGAACGGGTGACCGTGCGCTGGCTCGATCTCAACGGCAATCGCCAGCGGCTCACCGCCACCGGCGAGTACGCGCGCATCTTCCAGCACGAGATTGATCATCTCGATGGCATCCTCTTTCTCGACAAGGTGATCGATCCGAACTCGATCAAACGCCACCAGGTTTGAACTGATGAGCAATCCCAAATCACCCGATCACGAAACTGAACTCCTCCAGCGGTTCGCCGCCGATCGGGCGATGATCGTCCGCCTCGCCCACCAGCAGGAGCCGGCGCTCACCAGCGCCAGCCTGCTCGAGCGGATGCGGCAGGACGAAGCCCTCGAACGCCTCCGGACGCACTGGCAAGCCGGCGCCGATCCGTTCGACCTCGGTAACCTCCCCGCAACCCCGGTCGATTAGCCCCGCTCAAATCTGACGGCCTGACGACTCGTCGGCTTGATGGCTTGACGCCTTGAATAGAACGTTCGTTCTGTACGTGCTACCATAGCGTCCGAATCTTCCCGTGGGCGGAGCCGCGCGTTCGTATCGAAGGCCAGGCTCGAAGGGAATCTGGTCGTGTCCAATCACGAGTCAATCACGGCGACGCTGCCGGGATCACCGGAGCAGATCGCAACGGTGCTGCCGGTGATCGCCACCATGCGCGAGCAGAGCCACCAGGCGTTCAAGCTCGATGATCTGGCCGAAATGGCCTACCTCAGCCGGTTTCACTTCAACCGCGTCTTCTCGTCCATCGCCGGTATCCCGCCGGTCGAGTTCATGACCGCGCTCCGGTTCGAACGGGCCAAGGAACTGCTGCTCACCACCGAGCTGAGCGTGACCGATGTCTGCTTCGAGGTCGGTTTTTCGAGCCTCGGCACGTTCTCGACCCGCTTCACCCAGCTGGTGGGCGTCAGTCCGGCCGAGTTTCGGCGCTTGCCCGAACTGATCGATCGGGGGAAGCGCGTCGTTTGCCCGCGCCGGGCGGCGAAGCCGGGCACCTTTTCGAACGCCATCGTGCACGGCGAGGTGCGCAATCTGCCCGATCCGGGCGGCGCCGTCTACCTCGGCCTCTTTCCCACGCGCTTCGCCCGCGGCCGTCCGGTTTCCGGTCAGCTGCTGATGGGAGCGACCTCGTTCGTCTTCCCGAACCTCCCGAACGGGAGCTTCAGCCTGCTGGCGGCGGTGATGCCACCCACCGAGGGGCTGATCGATCACCTGCGGCTCGACCGCCGGGTGCAGGTGGGGGTAGGGGAAGCGCCAATCGTGATCCGCAGCGGCCAGGAACAGATCCATTGCGACGTGCAGGTCCGCGCCCCACAACCCACCGACGCCCCGATCCTCGTCTCCCTCCCCGCCCTGGTTGTCACCTGATCGAGGTCAACGCGCACACAATCCTTCGTAGGGGAGGGCCTTGTTGCCCTCCCGGTCGCCCGCAGGCGACATATGCCATCGACGATGCCGAACGTTCCAATGAACGGCCCCGAAGGCCGGCGTGGCGACCAACAAGGGCCTCCCCTACAACAATTACCCTTTGATCTCCCTGCTCCATCCCTTCACGCCGGACTGAACCTTCCCGAATCCTGCGTTCTTCCCTTGACAACCGGGCTTTGTTGGGTAGGATGCAAGTCAGATGTCTGACAGATCGTAAATTCGGGTTCCAGGCGGTGGTCGTGACCGCGGGAAGGTCTCTATCGGTGATCGAATCAATCGCGCGTGGTCCGGTGCTGCACAAGGAAATCCAGCTGCGTATCCGTCGGTACATCACCGAGCAGCAGTTGCAGCCGGGCGATCGCCTGCCGAGCGAGGAGGCGCTCTGCGCGCAGCTTGGCGTCGGGCGTTCCGCGGTGCGCGAAGGCCTGAAGGGCCTCGAGGCGATCGGCATGATCGAATCGCGCCGTGGGGCGGGCAGTTACGTCGCGCAGTTCGACCCCGGCCGTTACATCGAATACTTCACCGCCGCCACCCTGCTCGACGGTTTGAGCATCCAGGAATTGACCGAGGTGCGCTCGCTGCTCGAGGTCGCCTGGGTGAGCGACGCCGTGCAACGACTGACCGATGAGGACATCGCGGACCTTGTTGCGGCCTTCGATCGAATGCGCGATCATGCCGCTCTGGGGCAGCCATATCGTTGGGATGATTTCGAGGTTCACCGCATCATCATGCGGCACGTGCCGAACCGCCTGATTCGCTCGATGCTGGATGCCCTTTACACACTTTATGAATTGCATCCGGCGCCGATCAGTGTGGGCTCGAATGTCGGAATCGATATCGAACAGCACGCGATGCTCGTGCAGGCGGTGATCGAACGGGATGGGGAGGAAGCCCAGCGGGCGCTCATCCTTTCGTTCAACAAGGCCGCCACCAACTACGGCTTCGCCATCGGCTGGGGCGACGTTGCGCGCCATCTGGTCGGGGAGCAGCGATAACCGGCAAAGGCTGCCGGAACGTTTCGCCGGTGCGCGCCCTCCTTCGGGCGGCGGCGGTGAAAGAGCATGATGGAGAGGATGCATGTCGCACGAACAACGTGAACTGATCAATGGGTTCATGAAGGGCGAAATCAACCGCCGCACCTTCATTCGCCGGGCGGTTGCCACCGGCATGGCGGCCTCGGCCGTCGCCGGATTGCTGGCGATCAATCCGCCCAGCCTCCTGGCCCAGAGCCTGCCCGATCCCTCGGCCCCCCGCCCGGATGGCACCCCCGCTCCCGATGAGGAGCAGGTGCTCAAGATGGTTACCCCTTCGCCCTTCCGGATGGACCCGCCGACCTACGGCGGCGATCTCTGGCAGCTGCAGCAGATGGTCTTCCAGGGCCTGACGCGCGTCTACATGGACGACACCCTCGGCCCCGGCGTGGCAGACAGCTGGGAATCGAACGAGGACAAGTCGGTCTGGACCTTCAAGCTCAATCCGAACGCCATGTTCTCGGACGGCACGCCGATCACCGGCGACGATGTGAAGTGGACCTACAGCTGGATTTCCAATCCGGCCTCCCTTTCCACCAGCCCTGACACCTTCATGAAGATCCAGGGTCACGAAGAGGTCAAGGCCGGCACGGCCGAACTCCTCAGCGGCATCGAGGTGACCGATCCGCAGACCGTTGTCTTCACCCTCACCGGCTCAGATCCGGGCTTCGTTGCCCGCACCGCCACCATCCCGGGCTGCATCCTGAAGAAGGACAACGTGATCGAAGGCGGCGAAGAGTGGTGGCGCGCGCCGATCACCTCCGGCTTCTTCAAGGTCACCGAGTACACCCCCGGCGATCAGGCGACGATGACCCTCGAGCGCAACGAGTACTGGTGGCGCGAGCCGGCCAAGCTTTCGCGCATCGAAATGGCGCTGGTCGCCGATCCGCAGCTGCAGCTGACCCAGTACGACAACAACGAGATCGATGGCATGGTGGCCCAGCCGGCCGAATTCGCCATGGCCTCGACCGGTGGCGACCGCGCCGAAGACCTCTTCTGGGGCATGGCGCTGGCGACCTGGTACTTCGGTTTCTACGCCGCCAAGCCGCCGTTCGATGAAAAAGCGGTCCGCCGCGCCTTCGCCCAAGCGGTCGATCTCGCCCTCGTTTCGCAGGTGGCCCTGAGCGGCATCTACCCGCCGCAGCCCCGCGTGATCCCGTCGTTCTTCTACTGTGGCGGCGAAGAGCAGTTCCAGCCGTCCTTCGACATCGAAGCCGCCAAGGCTTCGCTGGCGGAATCGAGCTACGGCAGCGCCGAAAACCTGCCGAAGGCGACCTTCCTCGTTTCCGAGCAGGGCGGCGCCACGGCGCTCGGCACCTGGGGCACCGTCGCGGTGGCGTTGCAGCAGATGATCGCCGACAACCTCGGCGTCGAGATGGACGTCATCCGCAAGATCTTCGCCAACGTGCCTGAAATGCACGCGGAAGCGGAAGCGACCGATGGCGGCGTCATCTTCCGCCTCAGCTTCGGCGCCTCGCTCTACGATCCGAGCTTCATCTCGAACGTGGTGCGCAGCGATTCCTCGGCGAACGCGCTCCGGTACAACAACCCGGATCTCGATGCCCTGATCATCGAAGCGGATGCCGAACTCGATGAGGATCGCCGCTGCGAGCTCTACACGCAGATCGATCAGATGATCGGTGACGAAGCGGTCTTCCTGGCGCCGCTGCGCGGCACCAGCACCTGGTTCTTCAAGTCGAAGGTGCGCGGCATCAAGATCGTGAACCAGCGCGTCTGGCACTCGATCCACGAGGCCTACATCGCCGTCGACTAACACCGGGACCCGATGAGGGCCCCCGCCCGAGGACTGAGTTCGCGCCGATCCTTCCCGATCGCCGGCTCAGTCCTCGGCGCGCGGCCCTCACGCCAGCGTTGGAGCGTCTATGCTGCCCTTCATCTTGCGGCGCATCCTCACCTTTATCCCGGTGCTGGTGCTGCTCGCGTTTCTTACGTTCATCCTCAGTTACTACGGGCCGGGTGACCCGTTGCGCGTCATGATGGGCGAGAACTGGGCGGATGAGGCGGCCTACCAGCAGTTGCGGCACTCGTACGGCCTCGATCGTCCGCTGCTCGTGCAGTTCATTGATTACTGCCGGGATATGCTGCGCGGTGATTTCGGCCGCTCGTACATCCAGCGGGTCGAGGTAAGCGAACTGCTCTGGAAGGCGATCCCGGTCAGCGCCCAGCTGGCGCTGATGGCGATCATCATCGTGGCTGTGGTTGGCATCGGCCTGGGGATCATTTCCGCGCTCTTCCGCAATCAATGGCCCGATATCGCCATCGGGACCGTCGGCGTGTTGCTGCACAGCATTCCGCCCTTCGTGCTGGCGCCGATCGTGCTCGTGGCCCTGGTGCTGAAACTCGGCATCATATCCACGCCCTCCGGCTGGCACGGCTTTTTCAGTTATCAAACCGTCATTGCCGCCTCCTGTCTGGCGGCCTATCCACTGCTGGCGATCATCCGGCAAACCCGGGCCGGCGTTGGTGATGTGCTTTCGCAGGATTACGTGCGCACCGCCCGCGCCAAGGGGGTATCGGAGTACGGCGTGATCATGCGGCACGTGCTCCGCAACGCCATGGCGCCGGTGGCCACGAGCCTGGGCCTCACCTTCGGCGCCCTGCTCGGCGGCGCGATCTTCATCGAAAGCGCCTTTAACATTCCCGGCATGGGCACCCTCTTCTTCACCGGCCTCCGCAATACCGATTACCCGCTGCTCACCGGCGCCACCATGGTGAGCGGATTCTGGATCATGTTTTCCAGCATCCTCGTCGATGTCATCTACGGCATCCTCGATCCTCGTGTTCGGACCGGCAAATGAGCAGTGCCACGCCCCTGGAGCAGGCGGCCTCGGCCTCGCTCGCCAACCGGGAACGAAACGTCCAGAGCAAGCGCGGTCCCTGGCGCGACGCGATGCGCCGCCTCGTCAAGAACCGCATGGCGATGGTGGGTCTGGGCATGATCGTGCTCTTCGGCATCGCCGCCATTTTTGGCGAAATGCTGGCGCCGTACGATCCGATCCGGCAGGACCTGATGGCCGCCAAGCAAACGCCGAATGCCGAGCACTGGCTTGGCACCGATGAACTCGGCCGCGACATGTTCAGCCGGATTCTCACCGGCGCTCGCACCGCGTTGCTGGTGGCGACCTTCGTCACCTTCATCGCCGCCGGCATCGGCACCGTCATCGGCCTGATCAGCGCCTACGGCGGCGGCTTCATCGATACCGCCATGATGCGGCTGGCCGATCTCCTGCTCGCCTTCCCGGCGTTTCTGCTGGCGGCGTTCATCAACGCCACCCTCCGCTCGCCGGTCGCCAACCAGATGCAGCGGCTGGCCGATTTCACCGGCCTCGATTTCCTGGCCGGCAAGCTCTTCATCGACTTCTTCCTGATCTTCGGTTCCCTGGCGATCATCTCCTGGTCCGGCTACGCGCGGCTGATCCGCGGTCAGGTGCTCTCGCTGCGGGAGCAGGAGTTCGTGGAAGCGGCCCGATCGATGGGCGCCTCGACCCGCACGATCCTCTTCAAGCACATCCTGCCGAACAGCTTCGCCCCGATCGTGGTGGCGGTGAGCGTGAACTTCGGTAACGCGATCCTGGCCGAATCGGCGCTGAGCTACCTCGGCGTCGGCATTCAGCCGCCCACCCCCAGCTGGGGGCAGATGATCAACCAGAATCTCAGCCAGTGGCGGTACTTCCCGCACCTGGTGCTCGGTCCGGGCGCGGCGCTGGCGCTGCTGATCCTGGCCTTCAACTTCTTTGGCGATGGTGTGGCCGATGCGCTGAATCCGCGGCGCACCAGCCGGAATTAGGCGTACGGCGGCAGGCATACGGCGTAAGGAGTCGGGTTCGTTTTCCTTGCGCCGTATGCCTTATGCCCTCCGCCTCGTGAGGAGATCTCCGTGGGCAAACCGTTTCGGGCGTGTTTCATTGGTTTGACTGGAATCGTTTCGGCGCCGGTTTCCACCGGCCTCGGGGGCGGACGGAGCGTTCAGCCCTATTCGCACGCGTCGGCGGTCGATCGGATTCCGAACGCGGTCGATCTGGTCGCGATCTGCGATCTCGTGCCGGCTCTGATCGACGCGTTCAAGGAGCGCTGGGGCAGCCGCTGGCCGAACCTGAATGTCTACTCCGATTTCCGGGAGATGATCACCACCGAGAAGCCGGACATCCTGCTCGTCGCCACCCCGGATGACAAGCACGCCTTCATTGTGGAAGCCGCCGCCGATATGGGCGTGCCGGCGATCCTCTGCGAGAAGCCGCTCGCCACCACCCTGGCCGACGCCGACAAGATGATCGCGGCGATCGAGCGGAACGGCACGCTCCTGACCGTGGAGCACACCCGCCGCTGGGACCCCTTCTTCCACCGGGTGCGGGAACTGATCGACGCCGGCGTGATCGGCGAGGTGAAAACGATCGTCACCACGCTGGCGGGTCCGCGCGCCATGCTCTTCCGCAACGGCACGCACGCCATTGACCTGCAGAACTACTACGCCGGCGGCTCGCCGACGCAGGTCTGGGCCAATCTCGAGGATGGTTTCGACGGCTTCACCGAGTACCGGGGCGACGGCGGGCACGATCCCGCGTCGGAGCCGGGCGCCAGCGGCTACGTGCGCTACGACAACGGGGTGCGCGCCCTCTACAACGGCACCAAGGGCAGCCTTTCGGATTTCGAGATCGATGTGCTGGGCAGCGCCGGGCGTATTCGGATCAGCGGCACCACCGCCGAGCTCCATACGGTCGATGGCACCACCGGTGAAACCGTACAGCGCTCGTTCCCGGCCACGATGATCATGACCGGCGGCATTCAGGGCGCCTGGGAAGAACTGGCGAGCACGCTCGCCGCCGGCGGCACGAACGCCGATCTGCGCTCGAACGCCTACCAGGCGCGCAAGACGGTGCAGGTGTTGACCGGGTTCCTGAAATCGCACGACGAAGGCAGCCGGCTGATCGCGCTTTAGCGCGCGAAGTTCCGAGTTCCTGGTTCCGAGTTCCGGGTAATTCGACGCGGAGCCGGGAACCCGTCCGGCGGGTCAAGCGAAAAGCCCTTGAGGCTTGTAGGATGCTCAGACACGCGGGGGCACGCGTTCTCCGCAACGCGGAACCCGGAACCAGGAACTCGGAACCTCGACAGGAAGGGAGTTGGGCGAGTGAAGCTCGTAACGTATACAACGGGCGGTTCCACGCAGGCGGGAATCGTGATCGATGAGCAGGTTTATCCGCTGAGCGGGTTTGGCCTGCCTGGTTCGGTGGTCGAATTCCTCAAGCTCGGCGACGCCGGAATGGCGAAACTGGCCGAGGCCTCGAAGAGCGCCGGCGGTGGCACGCCGATCGGCGATGTCGAGCTGGAAGCGGCGGTGCCCGATCCGAGCGCCATTTTCCTGCTGGCTGGCAATTACCAGTCGCACATTGTCGAGGACAGCAAGGGTGATCCGGTCAACAAGGCCGAAATCACCCCGCGCATCTTCATCAAGCCGATCAACGCCGTCATCGGCACCGGCGATGCGATCGAAGTGCCGGTCGTTTCCGACACGGTCGATTACGAGCTCGAGATCGCGGCCGTCATTGGCAAGCCGGCCAAGAGCGTTTCAGCCGCCGATGCCAGCGATTACATTGCCGGCTATGTCGTCTTCAACGATGTTTCGGCCCGCAAGCTGAATACCGTCGGCCATCGCAAGGAGCGGGACGGCGACGGCTACTTCGACTGGCTGATCGGCAAGTGGTGCGATTCGTTCGCGGCGGTCGGCCCATGGCTGATCACGAGCGATGAAATCCCCGATCCGACCGATCTCGAAATGAGCCTGACGGTGAACGGCGAATTGCGCCAGCACTCCTCGGCCGGCGAGATGATCTTCACCGTGCCGGAAGCGATCGAATACCTCTCCAAGTTCGTCACCATCGAGCCCGGCGCCCTGATCTGCATGGGCACGCCCGGTGGGGTCGGCTACGCCACCAGCACCTGGTTGAACCCGGGCGACGTGGTGGTCGCGGAGATCGAGAAGCTCGGACGCCTGGAGAATCCGGTCAAGTAGAGGCGTGAGGATCAAGGCGTGAGGCGTGAGGAAGATGAATCGAACTCTTCTACGTTCTCCTCATGCCTCACGCCATATGCCTCACGCCTGAAAGGAGTGGCTCATGAAACTCGTAACGTACAGCGCCGGGGGTGGCGCGGCGCAGGCCGGGATCGTGGTTGACGAGCAGGTGCATGCGCTCAGCGGCTTCGGTTTGCCCGATTCGATCGTGGAGTTCCTCAAGCTCGGCGATGCCGGGATGGCGAAGCTGGCCGAGGCCTCCAGGAGCGCCAGCGGCGGCACACCGATCGGCGATGTCAAGCTGCTGCCGGTGATCCCCCGCCCGACCAACACCTTCCTGCTGGCCGGGAACTACCAGTCGCACATCGTTGAGGATGGCCGCGGGCAGGCCGTGAACAAGGCGGAAATCACCCCGCGCATCTTCATGAAGCCGCCCACCGCGGTAATCGGCACCGGCGATGCGATCCGCATCCCCGAGGTCTCCGACACGGTCGATTACGAACTCGAAATCGCGGCGGTCATCGGCAAGGCGGCCAAGAACGTTTCGGCGGCGGATGCGGGCGAGTACATCGCCGGCTACATCGTCTACAACGACGTCTCGGCGCGCGGGCTGAACACCGTTTCACACCGCAAGCCGCGTCCGCTCGACAGCCTGCACGACTGGCTGATCG
>JADLGF010000176.1 GCA_020849415.1 Thermomicrobiales bacterium | reverse complement strand
TGTCATCGAGCTGAATCGCGTTGAGCAAGAGGATTTCGTCGCCGTCGCGGGCGATGGCGCCGGCGTAGGCCAATGCTTCCGGGTTGGCGCTGGTCCGATCGATCGGCACTACCAGACGGAGTGATTCGTGCGAGATGGACATGGGAATGACTCCTTCCCGATTCACTTATACGCCCCTAGCGTATCGGAGGCGTCGTCGCGGCGGTGTGGCGGAGCGATCGCGAGCGTCGCAGAAACGCAACGAGCGCTGGCGCAAGAGCGATCCCGCGTCGCGGACTTAATCGTCCGGAGGCAGTTCGAGCCGGTAACCGAGACCGGGGAAGGTGGTGATCACCGGCGCCGAATCGTCGCCTACGGCGAGCTTGGCGCGCACCCGGCTGACCCAGGTGCGCAGGTAGTGGGTCTCATCGCGAAACTCCGGACCCCAGATCCGGGTCAGGAGTTCGCCCTGCAACAGCACCCGTCCGGCGTTGCCGGCCAACTGGGCAAGTAACTCCCATTCGGTGCGGGTGAGGCGCGCTTCCTCGCCATTGACGAGCACTTGCCGGCGTTCGAGATCGATTTCGAGACCCGGATAACGGAGGATAGTCCGCCCGCCGGCGGGCGCGGCGCCGCCACTGCGACGGAGCACCGCCGTCACGCGCGCGGCCAGCTCATCCGGATTGAACGGTTTGGTGATGTAATCGTCCGCGCCGCTGGAAAGCCCCTTGAGCTTGTCGGCATCGGCGGCGCGCGCGGTAAGCATGATCACCGGCGCCTGGCTCTGACTGCGAATCCGGCGCAACGTTTCGAAGCCGTCGATGCCCGGCATCATCAGATCGAGCACGATCAGATCAGGCCGTTGCTCGTCCATCAGCGCCAGCGCTTCCTCGCCGCGCGAGGCGGTGATAACGGCGTGGCCATCCGCCTGGAGCGTCGCCCGGACCAGCCGGACGATCGCCGCTTCATCGTCTACGACCAGGATCAAACGCTTCGGCATGCAACGACTCCACCCTTATCCCCGTGCCAGTTACTCCCGGGCGATCGGCAATTCGATCGAAAAGGTAGCACCTTGGCCCGGACCGCCAGATTCGGCCCAGATACTGCCCCCCTGCACCTCGACGAGATGACGGCTCAGGTAGAGTCCGAGCCCCATGCCCCGCACGGTGGGATCGGCGCCTGGCCGTCGGAACCGCTCGAACACTCCCGAAACGTGCTCCGGCGCGATGCCGGCGCCATCATCGGTCACGCGCAACACCAGCGTGTTATCCCGCTGTTCGACCGATGTCCGGATAATCTCGCCATCCGGGGCGTATTTTATGGCGTTTTCGTAGAGATTGCGCATCACCTGCATCAGCAGTTCCGGATCGCATTCCGCCGGTGGCAGATCGGGCGTGAGCTCGATGGGGAAGGCGCGATCGGGCGCCTGCCGCGCCACTTCGGCGACCACCCGGCGCAGGAACGGCCCGAGCAACACCGGCTCCGTATCGGGGGAAAGCCGCCCCGCCATGATCGCCGCCAGGCTGAGCATGTTGGTCAACATCCGGTCGAGACGGTCACTCTCGGTGGCGACATCGGTCAACAACTCGGCGCGAAGACCGGGATCGATCCGGTCGCCCTCGTTCATGAGCAGGCGCGCGCCGCCAAGAATGGCGGTGAGTGGAGTCCGGAATTCGTGGGAGACGAGCGAGAGAAAGTCGTCCTTGATCTGCTCGGCGGCGCGGAGCTGGGTGACATCCTGATAGACCGAAACCGCCCGGCTGACCTCGCCATCGGTGTTACGAAGCGGCGCCGCCTGGCAGAGCAGCGCCACCCGCGACCCATCGGCCCGTTCCAGGAGCAGTTGACGGTTGCGGGTCGGGATGCCGTTCAGCGCACGCAGATCGGGCCGTTGGTCCGCCGGCAGGAGCTGGCCATCCTCATCCACCAGGCGAAAATCAACGCCGTAGCGGGGGACGATGCCGCGCAGGGCGCTTTCTCCGAGCAGGAGCCGCAGGGCGGCTTCGTTGGCGAGCTCCACACGGCCGTCGGGCGGCTTCTGGATGAGCACCCCGGAGGGCAGGTGATCGACCAGGACGCGAAACTGATCGCGCTGCTCGATCGCCGAGGCGCGGGCGAGTTCGACCTGACGGTGCAGCTGGGCGCGTTCGATCGCCGAGGCGGCGTGCGCCGCCAAAACCTGCACGATCTCGAGATCCTGCTCGTCGAAGGGACGATCGCCGTAGCGTTCGGTCATGTAGAGATTGCCGAGCACCCGATTCCCGAGCAGGATCGGCACGCCGAGCAGGGTTTTCATCGGCGGGTGGTGCTCGGGAAAGCCGACCGATTTCGGATGCGCGCGCAGATCGGGCACCAGCAGCGGTTCGGCGGTGCGCACGAGTTCGCCCAAGAGGCCGTGGCCCTCCGGGATCGGCCCGAGGAGTTCGCGCTCCTCGGCGGTGATGCCCGAGGTGTAAAACTCGATGATCTTGCCGTTAGCGTCCGCCACGCCGAGCGCGGAGTATTTGGCGGGCACGATTTCCCGGGCGCGATCAGCGATGCGCTGCAACACGGCGCCAAGATCGAGGTGCGACGCGACCGAAAGCGCCGCCTCGTAGGTGGCGATCAGGGCATCGACCCGCCGCGACGAGGCGGCATCGAGCCGGGCATCATCGACCGTGCGGTTCGCGTCTTCAGTTTGCCGTTCCTGCTCCACGCGTTTCGCCTCGTCTTGCTCCCATTGGCAATGCCGTACACGGTTCGACAGCGATTGTGCCACGAAGCCGCCGCATTAAATGGCCCGACCCGGCTCGCTTGCGCGAACCGGGCCGGGCCGGAAGGTGAAACGGGACGCTCCGCTTATTCCTCGACGAACAGCACGGTCACCATGCCGAACATGCCGTGTCGAGATTCCGCGTGCGAAAGCACGTGGCAGTGGAACGCCCATGCGCCGAGTTCGGTCGCCTCGACGATCGCCTCATAGCGTGACCCCGGATCGACCAGGATGGTATCGCGCATGCGGGGCACGTCCAGAATGTAGCCATCCTCCGCGACCACCTTCATCGGCATGCCGTGGAGGTGCATTGGGTGGATCATCTGGCCCTCGTTGATGAATCGCATCATCAGCTTCTGACCGAGCTTGACGGTGATCGGCTCCGTGGCCGGGAAGCACTTGCCGTTGATGCTGTACCCGCCGATCGGGCCGTCGTTCAGGATCATCGTGTACTCGACATCGAATTCGGGCCGGGTGGAGGGATCCTTCGGCTCGATGATGAAGGCGCCGAGCAACCCCTTGCCGACCTGCTCGGTCGAGTTGTTGTGCGAGTGGTACATGTGCGTGCCGGCGTTGCCTTCCCGGATCGGGAACTCGTAGGTGAAGGTTTCGCCCGGCTTGATCGGCGGCTGGGTGATGAAGGGCACCCCGTCCATGTTGTTCGGCACCATCACGCCGTGCCAGTGGATCGCGGTGCTCTCCGGCAGGTTGTTGGTCAGGTGCACGCGAATCGTATCACCCTCGGTGACCCGGATTTCCGGACCCGGCACCACGCCGTTGTACCCGAAGGCATCGGCGTATTTGCCGGCCTGGAACTCCCACTGGAACGCATCGGCGGTGAGGTTGAAGACCTTCACGCCGTCTTCCTCGGTGTACTCGAGCGGCATGCCGCCCTTGCCCTCGGTCGCCTGCGGAAACGCCTTCACACCTTCTTCGTGCATGGCGTCCATTTCATCGGCCGTCATGTCGTTCGAGGTCTGGGCCGCTGACGTCGTCGTTCCGCCGTGATCGTGCTCCGCTTCGGGAGCGGCGGCATCGGCCTTCGTCTCGCGCACGATGCGCACGCCGTCCGGCGCCAGCGCGGCCGCGCCCGCGGCCACGACGCCCATCGCCGCCACGCTGCCGGCGAAGCGCCGCCGATTGACCCGAGGTGTGGTGGTGTCTTCCGTCGTCATCGATGTTCCTCCCGTGGCTGCGACTGCAACGTCGCTCAAAACTTACCGGGAAGAGTGTGCGGCAACCGCCGTTTCAGCCCCGCAACGGGCGGTAGACGGAGGGTGGCAAAAACGTGTCAATCCAGGCGAGGTCCAGGTGGAACGACGGGTTGAATGAACGGAATTGATGCACTTTTGTCACGCTAAGCGTCGATCCTGTTGTGCGAACGATCAGCCTCGAACGGGAAGATGTGACCAATCGCAATCATGGCGGGGCCGATGTGAAAGCCTGACGAAGCGGCGGTTCTTCGGGTTCAACAGGCAGGCGAAGGAACACGTAGTCATGATCGGGTTGATGACCGATTCGGAGATAGATGGCTTGCTCTCCCGACATCGGATCGGGCGATTGGGGTGCACGGTGAATGATCGCCCCTACGTGGTGCCGATCAACTACATCTACGATGGAACCTGTCTCTACAGCTACAGTGCGCCCGGCCGCAAGATCGAGGTGATGCGCGAGCAGCCGCTGGTGGCGTTTCAGGTGGATGAAATCGAAACCGAATCATCCTGGCGCAGCGTCATGATCGAGGGCGTATACCACGAACTGAATGGAGTGGAGCGCGATCGCGCCATCATTCGCCTCACCGGCGGGAACGGCATGGTCGCCAAATCGCTGGCGACCGGGGACCGGATCGTGGTCTACAAGATCGTGATCGACGATCGCTCCGGCCGGTTCGAATCACGTGATTCTTGAGCCGTCCCGTCCGATGCGCGTAGGCTTGCGCCAGCGCGCGTCAGTGACCGGGAGGATGGAGTATGGCCGGCTGGTTTTCACGGTTCGCCGTCAAGGTTTCCCGCATTGCCGGGCATTACCTCGCCTTCGCGGCCGCGATTACCATCCTGCTGATCTGGCTCATGACCGGGCCGCTCTTCGGATTCAGCGACACCTGGCAGCTCGTGATCAACACCAGCACCTCGATCATCACCTTTCTCATGGTTTTCCTGATCCAGAACAGCCAGAACCGCGATTTGCGCGCGATTCACTTCAAGCTCGATGAGCTGATTCACGCGATCGACGCGGCCAGCGACCAATTGATCGACGCCGAGGATGACACCGAAGACGAACTCGATTCGCTCCAGCGCAGCTACGCCGATCTTGCCAGGATCAATCGAGAAGGGAGGAAACAGCAGGCCACCGGAACGGCCGGTTCCACGGAAGATATAACGCCGTAGTCCGGGTGCGGTGGAGCCCCTGTACAGGTTGACCATATCGCCGAACCAGATCGGCCCCTGTGGTACGGTGCTCGCAGGACGGTATCTCGCATAAAGGAGACAAACGAATGTCGACATTGACCGTAGTGAAGTTCGCGACCCCGGCCGGAGCCGATCAGGCGCTGGCGAAGCTCGATGATCTTCAGAAGCAGAATCTGGTCCGCGTCCTCGACGCGGCGATCGTCAGCTGGCCGAGCGGCTCCAAGAAGCCGAGTACGCGCCAGATTCACAGCACTACCGGCGCGGGCGCGATGAGCGGCGCGTTCTGGGGCTTCCTGTTCGGCCTGATCTTCTTCGTGCCGCTGCTGGGCGCGGCGATCGGCGCCGCCATGGGCGCGGTCAGCGGTTCGCTGGTTGATGTCGGCATCAACGACGATTTCATCAAGAAGACCCGCGAACAGATCACCGAAGGCACCTCGGCGCTCTTCCTGCTCAGCGAAGCCGCCGTGCGCGAGCGCATCGCCGAGTCGTTCAAGGATCTGCCGCCGTACGAGCTGATCGCCAGCAACCTGACGGCGGATGAAGAGGCCAAGCTGAAGGAAATCTTCGCCGCCTGATTTGCATCCTGATCCAAACACAGACGGCCGCGCTGATTGGCGCGGCCGTTTGCGTGTTCGCGTGTGCTTATGGGTGTTGGCCGCGGGATTCGGGCAACTCGGGATCCACCCCGAGTTCGATCAGCCTCACTTTCGCCGCGGCCAGATCGCGCTCCCGCTCGGCGACGCAATCGGGCGGTGCCCCGACGAGCCGCGCCTCCTCGAGCAGCAACTCCGCCGACCGAAACCGGTTGACCGCCGCCTCGATTTCCTCCCGCTCCGTCACCCGCCGCCTCCCCTTTTCTCCGGCATGGTCGCGCTGATTACCGATCGGCGCAACTACACGTCGGCGCGACGCACGATCTCCGGTTGCGCGCCCGGCTCACGACGAACCGAGATCGTGCCGTTGGCGGTGATCTGAATCTTCGGCATCAGGGCGGCGGCCCGGACCCGCGTACCGTACGGCGTCAGCACCCAGGAGATGCCCCGGCTCCGGAACACGTAATCAGCGCGAAACTGGGTGCCAGGCTCGATCGGCGGACCAATCGGCGGCGCGCCGACCCCGGCGAACTGACTGCGCGGTGTCTCCCGGATCGCCACGTAGACGCACGGGAAGTAGTAGACGGGCGTGCGCTCGATCATCCGATCGAGGCCCCGATCCGCCTCTTCCCGCACCAGCCAGGTGTAGGTGCGCGGTGGCGCGAACGCCGGCCCGGTGGCGAGCGCGACGGCGTCGCCGCCCGTCTGATGACGCTTCAGATACTGCCGGACCCGTTCGATAAGGTCGGAGGTTTCCGATATCACCACGCTCCCCGGGCAGGGCTTCTCCTGTGGCCCGCAGAACTCCTGGTGCCAGCGAACGAAGCTGTAGCCCTCCTGCCGGGTGATTGGAAACTCGTTCCAGGGAATGCCGTATTGATCCGCGTAGTACGCCGTGAGCGCCACCACGCTTTCACGTGCCCGCTCCGTCAAGGGCGTCTCGTAAAACCCCGAGATTTCGATGCTCACCTGATCCCGGTTCACGGCGTTGATACCGTAGGAGCGGATGAAGGAGAGTCCATCCCCCCAGGGTGCGATGACCGGTCCGGACGCCCACCCCGATTGGTACCCGTAGGGATCGTTCCAGCGAAAGATGACGCCGTCGTAATCCGTGCCATCGATACTCGTCACACCGACACCGTAATCTGTCAGCGCCTCGATGTGTGGTTTGCGAAAGTGATCGTCGGTGCCCCAGAGGGTGCCGAGCATCCGGTGCCAAACCACCCCTTTCACCGAGCGCCTGCCGAGATTGTTCTGGCCCACGCCTTCCGGCTTTGCGATCGGCAAATCATGGTAGGCCGGATGCCTCACCCGGCCGAAGACAATCTCGTTCGTTGGGCCAGACGAAGCGGAAGAAAAGGCGACGCCGCCCGGGAAGAGTCGATCGAGCACCGCCAGCGTTTTGGTGTGATAGGCGGGGTCGGTCGCCCAGGTCGCCCGGCTGCCGGCGTAGATGAGATTGAGATCCTCCACGTTTCGGACGTTCGGGCAGGCCGAGTCCTGATACTTGGCGGTCCAGCGCGCTTTCCAGCCATCCACCGCCGCCGGCAGCGGAAGCTCGGCGGCACGATCCCAGCGGCGCAACGCCACGAGCATGGTCCAGACATGC
>JADLGF010000175.1 GCA_020849415.1 Thermomicrobiales bacterium | reverse complement strand
AGGTGAAGACAATCTTGCTCCCGCTGCCTCCAGGACGCGCCGGCACCGTAATCGTGCCGGAGGCCGCGCCGTTGCCGTCGGTAGTCACCGTGCCAAGCGCGTCGGTCTTGTTGTCGTTCGAAACGAAGCTCAGCGTCACCACCGCATTCTTCGGGAAGTTGGTGAGGTTGTATGAGATCTCCGCGCCGACCGTTCCATCGGCAGCCCCGATCGTTGCCGCCGCCGGGGGGATTTGGGTGACAGTGACCACGACATCGTCCGTGCCGGTAGCGCCGGTGTTGTCGGTGACCGTCAGCGAAACCGTGTGGGTGCCGACCGGCAGCGTCACCGTCGGACTCACGCCCGTTGCGATCGGGCTGCCGTTCCGCGACCAGCTGTAGCTGGAGATCGACCGTCCGGGCTGCGCACTGGAGCCGGAACCGTTGAGGGTGACCGACGCCGAGGTCCCGTAGGTATCGACCGTGCGATCCGCGCCGGCATTCGCAACCGGTCCCAGCGCCACCGTAATGGCAACGCTCGTCGTGCCGACATCGCCGGTATTGTTGGTCACCCGCAGTTCGATGGTTGTCGTTCCGAGGCCAAGTGAAACGGTTGGTTGGGCCAATGTGGAGAATGGCGTAGCCTGCCCCTGGATATACCAGGCGTAGCCGGCGATGGTGTGGAACTCATCGACGATCGAGGCCGAACCATCGAGCTGGACGGTTGCCGGTGCGCTCAGGGTTGAAATCGTGCGGTTTTCGCCCGCGTAGGCTAGTACACTGCCGTACTCGACATCGATGAAGGCATAGACTGAGCCCGATGTCCTCAACCCGTGACTGTCGACAATGGTCAGGATCACCTCGTGTTCGCCAACCGGCAATCCCACCGTCGGGTTCGCGCCGGTCGCGATGACCGCGCCATTGACGCTCCATTCGTAACTGGTGATCGAGGCCCCGGCGGATGGAGTCGAATCGCGTCCGTCGAGCTCCACATCGGTGAAGTACGTGTCGGCGGAAAGGAACGCGTTGGTGCCGGAGCCTTCAACCAGGGGAATTGCCTCCGGTGGGTTCGCGAGCACCGTCAGAACATCGCCGCCGAAATCACCGTCGGCGGTGAGGACGCCGATGATCTGCGGGCCGGTCTCAACCCACGAGGGGAACAGGAAGGTGTAGCTGCTCGTCCCATTGGCATCCGCGGTCAGATCCTCGAAGGTCAACGGCGTCGGTAGCTGCATCAGGAATCCACCCTGGTCCAGGATTTTGAGCCAGATGGCCTGGAACGATTCGTTCGCCCCCAGGCCGCGGATCGTCCAACGAACCTCCACTCCACCCGCGACGTATTCGGATTCGAATCCCACCTCGATATTGACGAAGAAGAACGCTTGCTTGATGACCGAGCCCGAGGTGAAGGTCACCATATGCAAGTCACCCGGACCGGGTGGTACAACGAATGACCCGTTGTAATTGCCTGAGCTGCTGTTAGCCGTCACCGTCTTCAGGAGCGTCTTGCCGGTACCGAGATCCCGCCACTCGACGTTGACCTTCTGGCCCTTCGGGAAGCTCTTGAGTGAGAACGAAATCGTCTCGTCGATGTTGCCGCTGTTCGCTCCAAGCGTTACCGTGGCGGTGCCGCCGCTGTCTTCCGTCGCTGGATTGAAAACGATGACGTCGTAAGTAAAGGAACGAGCGGCGCCGCCGATTCGCACGTTGTTGATCGTGACCCGGTACGTGTTGTCTCCGTTGAGCGGCGGTGGCCACGCTGCGCCATCGCCAAGCGCCTCGGGGCGAAAGACGATCGAATTCTCACCCACTCCGTAGGTGGCGCGATCATCGATCGGCGCGGTTATCGTCGTGCCGTTCCTGCTGACGTTCACCGAAGCCGAGGAGAAGTCCGCGCCCGGATACGAAAAACTCCAGCGGCTGAAAACGACCTGGTACGGCACGTAGCCCGCCGGTGGCCAGGCAACGTATGGTGTGCGCGTCGCCGGTCGCGCCCCGTCAATGTTGTCTTGCACCCAGATCGCATTGGTGTAAACGAACGAATCGGGGTGGACCCCGGCCACATCGCCGGTGCCGAAGGTGGTGGTTTGCGGATAGAGGAGCCACCGCCGGTGACCCACCGCCAGATTGTTCCCACCGGTGTCCTCCATGTAACCCGTAACCGGATCGTGGCCGTTAGGGAATGGATCGGCCTCGGAGGCAGGCTCATCCGGAAATCGGCCCGCGGCAAAGATGTGCAGGTTCGAGTGGCCCGCCGCGGTGTAGCCGGTGCCCGTGTAGCACTTCGCATTGGACGGCGGGAAGTGCGTGATGTACTCGTTGGCGCCCATGATCAGCGCCGCCGCCTGGGCGTAACTGTTGAAGGTCGATGAGAGGCTGACATTCGCCGGTACGCCGGCCATGGCCCGGTACCAGGTCAGTTGATCGAGCACGGCCTGGCGAAACGCAGCCGATTGGGTGCCGGCCGCACAGCCGTTGAAGTTCCCGGTCCAGCCGACGAGCGGCATCGAATGGCGAAAGTGGTTGTTGAAGAAGGTGCGCACGGCGTTGCGGGAATTGATGTCGACCGTAGCAGGCACCGCAGCCAGGCTGAAGCCGTCGCTCTCCTCATTCGGAATGTACGCATCCGAGCGAGCGGGCGGATCGCCGATATCCTCGTACCAGCCAGAGTCCTGGGCACTCACCGACGGCGCCGGTGGCGCCAGGGGCGCCACACCCAGGAGCAGCGCGAAGAGTCCGATCAGGAGAAGCAACCGGCGAAATCCGAGAGCGACGCTGGATGTGCGCATTGCTGCCCTCACTGGACGATCCAGGCCGGCGAGAGACGCGCGATCCGCGTCGCCGGTCGGGAGGTAGACTGACGTTACCGGAATAGGCCAATAAGGCTAGTTACCAGGAATCGTATCGTACCACCGGGTGGTCAACAACAGGCTGTGTCGCAGCGAACACCGTCGATTGGCTTCGTGAGCGGATACGCGGTGGCGATGTCGACCGACGGTCAGCGATCCGCTTCGTTTCCAGCCAGCGGAACGATCAACCAAACGCTGGTACCGGGTGCCCGGAACCAGCCCGCGTCAGGTGGTGAATAACGCCGGCGGCGTGGGGATACGCCGCCAGCAACCGCGCCCGGTCGGCGAGTTCGAAATCATCGGGGTGGAAGCCGGGGGTCATGGTGGTGCCGAGCAGCGCCCATTCACCGCCGTTCGCCAGCGCGCAGCCAAGCCAGGTTCCAGCCGGTGCGAGCGCCTGCGGAACCTGGCCGGCCGTCAGTTCGTGACCCATGGAAATCGTGTTCACCCTCCCGTCCGGATCGATCGTGACCAGCTCGACGGGGTCTCCGAGATAGAAGTGCCACAGCTCGTCGCCGCGCAACCGGTGCAGCGCCGAGAATTGATCGGGTGTGACCAGAAAGTAGATGGCGGTTGCCGCCAGGCGCTCGCCCGGATAATCGCCGGGGATCACATCGGGTGACAGGCTCCAGCCGGATCGGTAGCTCTCGGTGAAATAGCCACCCTCGCCCGGCAGTGGCCGCAGCCCGAGCCTGGCGATCACGTCCTCGGCCAGCAACCTCATCTCAATCCACCGTGCGCAGTTCATCGTTCCGACGGAACAGGTAGAGCACCCAAATCAACATGATCACCGCCGCGCCGCCGACGGTGGGTCGCACCCCGATCACATTGGCGATCGCGCCCGAGATGAGCGTCCCCACGGACGGCAGCCCGACCAGCGCCAACATGTAGATGCTCATCATGCGCCCGCGCAGGCGAGGAGGCGCTTCGATCTGCAGAACCGTGGCCATGTTGGCCGCCGCCAGCGTACCGAATACACCAACCATGATCAGCAATGGCAGCCCGAAAACGTACCAGGGCATGGCCGCGAAGGCGATCTGCACGAGACCGAGCGCTATGAGCGAGAGCAAGATCTTGCGACCCCGGCCGCCGGCATCGACCCGGGATGCGATCACGAACGCCGCCAGCAGCGTGCCGAGCCCCGGCGCGGCGATCATCAGCCCGAACCTGAATGAACCAACGTGGAACTCCTCGCGCGCGAAGATCACCAGCAACGGATTCCACGATCGGGCGAAGGCGCCCGATATCACCGTCACGGCCAGCACCCCGAAGATGAGCCGCGAATTGAGCGCGTAGGTCAGGCCTTCCTTGATGGACTGCATCAACGGCAGCGTTTCGCCCTTGGGCGCCGCGTAATCAGGCACGCCGGCCATTTTCCAGAGCGCCGTCATGACCGCGAGCACCGAAATCGAGGCGACCAGATAGACGCCGCCGACCCCGACGATCGGGATCAATGCCCCCGCAATCGCGGGACCGATCAGCGCCGCGCCAGTGTATGACGCACTGTT
>JADLGF010000174.1 GCA_020849415.1 Thermomicrobiales bacterium | reverse complement strand
TCCAGCCGATCGGCTCCTCACCGAGCAGAATCCGGGCCGAGCGCCCCGGGTGCAGGGCGGGATGCGATTCGGGTTTGACGCTCCAGCCGGTGACGCCGATCCGCGCGAAAGCGGCTTCGAGCGCGCCTTTGAGATCGAACACGTCGATGTCCCCGGCGTTGCCGAAGCGGCTGAGCTCGGCGCGATCGCCGGTCATGACGATGCCGAGCAGGCTAACCTCGTTCGGTAGCTCATCGGGGGCGGTCGGCAGGTAGCCGTGCGCCAGTTCGAAGAACCGGACCGACGGCGTGTGCTTCAGGTTCTCGCGAACGATGTTGAACAGGCTCGGCGCCAGGATCGTGCGCAGGTAGGGCTTTTCCGCCTGAAGCGGGTTTTTCACCCGCAGCATGGTGGCGAGCGGGACGCAGGTCGCGAAACTGACGACGCCCTGGTCATCGGTGAAGGGCGCGAGTTCCGCCTCGCCGACAGTCGGGTAGGAGACGGCTTCGTAGAGCCCGGAGGCGGTCAAGGAAGCGCGAAGCTGTTCCTGAATCCCGTAGACGCGATCGCGGCGGACTTCGTCGGTGGTGCCGGTTGGCAGTGTTTCCGGCAGCAGATCGTACCCGGAGATACGAGCGATCTCCTCGATGACATCCTCGCGAATCCGGACGTCGTGCCGGTAGGTCGGCGGGCTGACCGTGATCTGACCATTCTCGATCACCGGCCGCATGTCGAGTCGGTTCAGGACGTCGAGCACGTGCGCTTCGGGGTAGGCGATGCCGAGCAGCCGTTCGATGCGCGAGAAGGCGAAGGTGATCGATCGGCGCTCGACCGGCTTCGGGTAGACATCCTCGACGGCGCGAATCGTGGCGTTGGGGCAGAGTTCGAGAATCAGGTGGGCGGCACGGAGCATGGCATCGCCGGCCAGATTCGGATCGAGCCCCCGTTCGAAGCGGGCCGAGGCGTCGGTCCGGAGCTTGAGCGCGCGCGCCGTCTGGCGAATGGAGGACATGTTGAAGTTGGCGCCTTCGAGCAGGATTGAGGTGGTGTCGTCGACGACCTCGCTGTTGACGCCACCCATAACGCCGGCGATGCCGACCGTGCGCTCCCCGTCGGCGATGACGAGGGTGTCGGCGGTCAGCGTGCGCTCGGTGTGATCGAGCGTTTCGAACTTCTCGCCCTCGGCAGCGCGACGGACGAGGATCCGCTCGCCGGTGAGGTAGCGGAGGTCGAACGCGTGCAGCGGCTGGCCGAGTTCGAGCATGACGTAGTTGGTGATGTCGACGAGGTTGTTGATTGGCCGGAGTCCGACCGCCTTCAGCCGATCGGCCAGCCAGGCGGGCGAGGGACCGACCTCGACGCCATCGATGACGATGCCGATGTAGCGGGAGCAGAGATCGGGCGCCTCGATGGTGATCAGCCCGGGCTGAACCGGCGTGAGCGCGGCCGGATCGAGGGCCGGCTGTTCCCGGACCGGCTTGTCGAGCAGCGCTCCGGCTTCGCGAGCGATGCCGCGAATCGAGAAGTCGTGAACGAGGTTCGGCGTGATCTCGAATTCGATCACGTCGTCGCCGAGGTATTCGCGCAGTGGCAAACCAACGGGCGCGTCCTCCGGCAGCACGAGGATGCCTTCGTGCTCATCGGAGAGGCCGAGTTCCTTTTCCGAGCAGACCATCCCCTCGGACATTACCCCGCGAATCTTGCCCGGCTTCAGCACCTTGTACTCGCCGGAATCGCTGTGGCCGTCGATGAGCCGAGCGCCGGCCAATGCCAGCGCCACCCGCTGCCCTTCGGCGATGTTGGGAGCGCCGGTGACGACGGTCAGCCGGTGCTCTCCGGCTTCGACGGTGGCGAGGACGAGGCGGTCGGCGTCCGGATGGCGTTCGACCTTCGTGACGAGCGCCACGAAAACCTTGTCCCAACCGGCCCCGAGTTCCTCGATCTTTTCGGCTTCGAGTCCAGCCAGGGTCATGCGGTGCGACAGTTCTCGGGCGGTCAATCCGGTTTCAACGAACTCGGAGAGCCAGCGCATTGGTGTTTTCATTGTGGGGTACTCCTTAGCGCCGGGCCTAGACGTTGACCGTCGCGAATTGCTTGAGGAAGCGGAGATCGTTGCCGGCGAAGGCGCGGATATCATTCACGCCGTAGCGCTGGATGATGATCCGCTCGATGCCGAGTCCGAAGGCGAACCCGGTGTACTTCTCGGAGTCGTAGCCGACCCCTTCCAGCACGCTCGGGTGCACCATGCCGGCGCCGCCCATCTCCAGCCAGCCGGTCTGCTTGCAGACGCGGCAACCGCTGCCATTGCAGATCATGCAGTCGATCGAGAAATCGACCCCCGGTTCGACGAAGGGGAAGAAATCACAGCGGAAGCGGATGCGGCGATCAGCGCCGAAGAGCTGACGGGCCATTTCGCGCAGGGTGCCCTTGAGATCGGTCATGGTGATGTGCTGGTCGACCGCCAGGCCTTCGAGCTGGTGGAACGCCCATTCGTGGGAGGCGTCCTGCTGCTCGAAGCGGTAAGTGCGGCCCGGCACGACCACCCGCACCGGCGGCTGGGTCTGCTCCATCACCCGTGCCTGCATCGGTGAGGTGTGGGTGCGGAGCACGATTTCGCTGTTCGGCGTGTCGACGATCATCGTGTCCCAGACGTCGCGAGCGGGGTGATCGCTGGGAATGTTGAGCAGATCGAAGTTGTAGCGCCCGGTTTCGACTTCCGGTCCGAACACGGTCTGGAAGCCGAGCAGCGAGAAGATATCGCTCAGTTCGCGGATGGTCTGGCTGATCGGGTGATCGACCCCAACCACCGGCGCGCGCCCGGGCAGGGTCATGTCGACCGCATCCTCGGTCAGCCGGGAGGCGAGGGCCACGCGTTCGAGCGCCGTCTTGCGCGTTTCGAACTCGACGGTCAGCGCGTTCTTGACCTCGTTGGCGGCGCGGCCGAGCGCCGGGCGCTCCTCCGCCGGCGCGGCGCCGAGCGAGCGCAGGAAGAGCGTAAGCGACCCCTTCGGGCCGAAGACTGAGCGCTCCCACTCGGTGAGCGAATCGAGGTCATCGACCGCGCGGAGATTCGCCTCCGCTTCGGCGCGGAGGGTGGTCAGGGCATCGAGCGACATTGGTGCGACTTCTCTCTTTCAATCAACCGTTGGACACGAAAAGACCCCTCGGCAGGGACGAGGGGTCGCCACGCGGTACCACCCTGCTTCGCCGCGAGCATATGCACGGCGCGCTTTCGATCAGTCCGCGGGTAATGGCGCGGCGCCAGGAACGGCTAATGGCGCAAGGGCGCGTTCACCGGCCGGCTCGTGAGCGAACTTCTCCATCCAATCACCGAAGCGTCTCTCAGTCTCGAACGCTCTCCCTGTCCGGCATTGCGATGGGTACTCTTCCCAGTCATCGCCGTTGGCATCTTCACTTGCCTGAAGTATAGCAACAGGGCCGGGTCAGCCTTCTATACTCTGGAACGTGAAACAGGCTGAATCACCGGAAGGACTGCAATGGACACGTTGATCGAGAACATTCACGCCCGCGAAATCCTCGATTCGCGCGGCAACCCCACGCTCGAGGTCGAGGTCGAACTGCTCGGCGGAGCGTTCGGCCGGGCGGCTGTGCCCTCGGGCGCCTCGACCGGCGCATACGAGGCGGTCGAGCTGCGCGACGGCGACAAGAAGCGCTACGGCGGAAAGGGCACGCTGACGGCGGTGACGAATGTCAACGGCGAAATCGCCGATGAGGTGATCGGCCTCGACGCGCTCGACCAGCGTGCGGTCGACGCGACGATGATCGAGCTCGACGGCACCGCGAACAAGGGGCGTCTCGGCGCGAACGCGATCCTCGGCGTCTCGCTGGCGGCCGCCCGCGCGGCGGCGGAAGCGGTCGGATTGCCGCTCTACCGCTACCTCGGCGGTCCGAACGCGCACCTGCTGCCGACGCCGATGATGAACATCCTCAACGGCGGCAAGCACGCCGAGGGCTCCAGCGTCGACATGCAGGAGTTCATGGTGATGCCCGTGAACGCCGGGTCGTTCGCCGAGGGGCTGCGCATGGGGACCGAGGTCTTCCACGCCCTCAAATCGCTGCTGCACTCGATGGGCCAGAGCACGACGGTCGGTGATGAGGGTGGGTACGCTCCGAGCCTGCCTTCGAACGAGGACGCTGTCTCGGTCGTCTTCACCGCGATCGAGAAGGCGGGTTACCGGCCGGAAGAGGATTTCCTGATCGCGCTCGATCCGGCCGCGACCGAACTTTTCCACGACGGCAATTACGAACTGAAGGGCGAGGGTCGCACGCTGGCGCCGTCGGAGATGGTCGCTTACTGGCAGAACTGGATCGACAAGTACCCGATCGTCTCGATCGAGGATGGCCTCGCCGAGGATGACTGGGAGGCGTGGGCGAAGATCACCGCCGAATCGGGCGGGAAGGTGCAGCTGGTCGGCGACGATCTCTTCGTGACCAACACCGAGCGGCTGGCGCGCGGTATCGCCGAGAAATCGGGAAACGCGATCCTGGTCAAGCTCAACCAGATCGGCACGCTCACCGAAACCCTCGACGCGATCGCCCTGGCGCAGCGCAATGGCTTCAATGCGGTGATCTCACACCGCTCCGGTGAGACGGACGACACCTTCATCGCCGATCTGGCGGTCGCCACGAACGCGGGCCAGATCAAGACCGGGGCTCCGAGCCGGGTCGACCGGGTCGCGAAGTACAACCAGCTGCTCCGGATCGAGGAGCAGCTCGGCCTGAGCGGCGCCTACGCTGGCCGCACCCCGTTCAAGGGCTTCGCATAAGGAAAGCAGGCAGCCGCATCGGCCGTGTTGGGGAGGGTCTTCTGCCCTCCTGCCGGCCGTCAGGCCGGCCACTCGTAACGGCACGATAGGTTTTCCATCTGGAACCGCTTGTGGTAAACGGAGACGGTCACCTGCGCGCGACCGCGGGAGGGCACAAGACCCTCCCCTACACGGGTTGGACAGCTCTTTCACCCGAGATCATGTGGAAGGAAGTCGTGGTCAGCCCTTTTCGGCGCCGATGGTGAGGCCGGCGATGAAGTACCGCTGCAGGGCGATGTAGACGATCAGCGTCGGCAGGGCCACGAACATCGAGGCGGCGGCGATCAAATTGTCGTTGGTGAAGAACTCGCCGCCGAGATTGGCCAGCGACGAGGTGATCGGCCGGTCCGCGCCGCGTTGCTCGAGCACGACTGCCCAGAAGAAGTCGTTGTAGATCCAGGTGAATTCGAGGGTCGCCAACGCGGCCAGCGCCGGCATGGTCAGCGGCATGATGATCTGGCGGTACTGCTGCCAGACAGTCGCGCCATCGACCCGCGCCGCCTCGTGCAGCGACTTCGGCAGCAGCTTCATGTAGTTGCTCAGTACGAACGTGCAGAAGCCGCTCTGGAATGCGACGTGGATCAGGATCAGACCCCAGGTGCTGCCGTTCAGCCGGCCGGAATTCGATAGGAACTCCGGCAGCGGAATCCGGTTGTAGATCTGGAAAAGCGGCTGGATGATGATCTGCTGCGGCAGCAGATTGCCGGCCGTGAAGATGCAGAGCAGCAGGATGTTGAATCGCCACGAGTAACGCGTGCAGACGAACGCGACCATGCTCGAAAACCAGAGGGTGAGCACGAGGGCAGGGAAGAGGATGAGCGCCGTGTTCCAGTACTTGCGCAGGATGTCGCCCTGGTTCCAGGCGTCGCGATAGTTGTCGAGAGTCAGCGAATCGGGCCAGGCGAAGAAGCCGTCGCGTACCGTGTCCTGGAACGGCCGAATCGATGCATAAATGGCGCCGACGATCGGCACCAGCCAGATCAGCGCGGTCAGCGTGATGAACGCGTAGATGACGACGCGGCCCCAGGGGAGTCCGCGTTTCGGCGAGGCAATCGGGGTCGTGGCGCTCATGCGTCCGCGCCCTCCTCGCCCCGCCGGTAGTGATTCGTCACGTACCAGATCACGAAGCCAAAACACAGCACGAAGAGGATCGTCGCGTAGGCCGAGCCGCGTCCGACGTTCCCGCCGCCCTCACCGAGCAGGTTGTTCGTGGTCAGGATCGAGAGCACTTCGGTCCGGCGCGGCGTGTTGAGAACGTAGATGATGTCGAAGGCGCGCAGCGCCTCGATGACCGTGATGACGGCAATCACCACATTCATCGGCTTGAGCGACGGGAAAACGACGTGGCGGAATGTTTGCCACTCGTTGCTGCCATCGAGCCGGGCCGCTT
>JADLGF010000173.1 GCA_020849415.1 Thermomicrobiales bacterium | reverse complement strand
TCGTTCATGACTATCTCACCCAGTATGGCGGCGCGGAGCGAGTGCTCGATGTCCTCAAGGAGCTTTACCCGGACGCGCCGGTTTTCACCTCGGTCGTCGACCTGAACGAACTCCCCGACCACTACCGCGATTGGGAAATCCACACCAGCGTGATGGCGAAACTGCCGCGCAGTGAACGCTATCACCGCGCCCTGCTTCCCCTCTACCCACCGGCGTTTCGCTCCTTGCACCGCGATCTGCGCGACTTCGATGTCGTGCTCGCCGATTCGAGCGCCTGGAGCCACCAGGCCCGCGGCGGAGCGCAGACGCTGCACGTCTGCTACTGCCATTCGCCGGCCCGGTTTCTCTATAACGATGAGAACTACCTGGCCCCGGCCATCGTGCCCCGGCCCCTGAAGCCGCTCCTGCCGCCGGTGCTGGCCGGGTTGCGCGCGATCGACAAACGCTCCGCCAAGGGGGTCGATCACTACCTCGCCAATTCAGCCACGGTCGCCGGCCGCATTCGGGATGTCTACGGCCGCGACGCCGAGGTAATCTACCCGCCGGTCGACACCAAGCGCCTCGATGACGGGCTGATTCACGCGCCGGACGGGTACCTGTTGGTCGTGTCGCGGCTCGTTCCGCACAAGCGCATCGACCTGCCGGTCGCGGCCGCGACCCAAGCCGGACTGCCGCTCAAGGTGGTCGGAACGGGCCGGGCGCTCGATCAACTCAAGGCAATCGCCGGACCGAGCGTGGAATTCCTCGGTCAGCGCAACGACGAGGAAACAGCCGAGCTGCTGCGAAATGCCCGCGCCTTCATCCTGCCCGGCGCCGAGGATTTCGGCATGACCGCCGTCGAGGCGCAGGCGGCGGGTCGCCCGGTGATCGCCTACGGCGTCGGCGGGGCGCTGGAATCGGTCGTCGACGGGGAAACGGGGCTCTTCTTCAGGGAACCGTCTGCCGAATCGCTCCTCGAAGCTATCGGGCACCTCGATCGGATTGATTGGGTCCCGGCGCGCATCCGCGCCAACGCCCACCGCTTCGGCCGGGAGCAGTTCAAGGCAAACATTTCCGGCGCGATCGACCGATTTCTTGCCGCGCGGTGACAGCTTCATGGTCGATGCTCAGCGTGGGAGGTCACAGAGGATGAGTCAGTCGGCCCCGACACTGAATTACCGGTTCGAGGGGGAAATCTGGAGCGAGAAGAATCCGAATCAGGTCTTCTTCGTCACCCTGCCGAAGGAGATCTCGGAGGACATTCTCGATCTGATCGGCATCAGCCTCAATCCCTGGGGCACGGTGCCGGTGACCGCCACGATCGGCGATTTCACCTGGGAATCGTCGATGTTCCCCCGCCCCGACCGTGGCGTTTACGACCTGCCGCTGAACGCCAAAGTCCGCAAACGCCTCAAACTCGAAGGCGGCCAGACCATCACTGTCGCCATCGAAATCACCCTGCCATTCTGACAAGAACCAATTACTTAAGTGTCTGCAGGAGAGGTCCTTGTGCCCTCTCCTGCAGACACATTGTGTTGGCTATTAACTACCCGGTCGTGACGTCTCGCTTCGTGAAGACGCGGAACGCGATCACCGTGAAGATCACGGTGTAGACAAGGCAGATTGCGATCGATCGCCAGAGATCACTCGAAGTGTAATCGCTGTTGCCAGCGTAGAGCACCACGGTGTTGACGTTGTAAGCGAGCCCGTATTCCCGGACGTCGTCGAAGATGTCGGTCAGCAAACCCAGCAGCGCGAAAATGACATCCTCAAGGAAGCTCAACGCGATCGCGATGGCGATGCCGGCAACGTTCGATCGAGTCAGCACCGCCAGCATGAACGCCAGCGCCGCGTACGGCAGCCCGCCGAGTCCGATCCGGCCGATAGTGGCCAGGATATCGACCACCCGCTCGCCCGTCAGCCCGCTATCGATACCGACCAGCGCCGATCCGACCACCGAGCCGAGGACCGCCGACAGCACGCCCGCGATCGCCAGCGCGAACGCGTAGAGCACGATGGTGAGCAGCTTAGCCGTCAGCAGCGAGACGCGATTCGGCGCCCGCGCGATCAGGGGCCGAATGGTGTTCCAGCTGAATTCGTTGCCCATCAGGCTTGAGGCAAACACGATCAACATGATGCCGGAAAGGATCTGGGTGGGAATCAACCCGGTTTCCCAGAGCCGGTCGAGCTGGATGTTGCGATTCGGGCCGCTCGGATCCTCCCGCACGAAACTGGCAATGATGAGCCCGGCGTAGAGCGCCACCTGGAACAGCACCACGATCAGGATCATGATCCAGGCTTGCGGGCGTTTGCGGACGCGGAACAGTTCGCTCTTTAGCAGATTGATCACGCCTGAACCTCCCCGCCGGCGGCGTCGCTTTCAGTCGGCTCCGTCAGTTCGAGGAAGAGGTCTTCGAGCGTGTTGCGTTGAGTGGCGATCTGACCGGCGTAGATGCCGGCTTCAACCAGCGCCCGGTTGATGGCGCTGCCCGAATCGGCCGGCGCCGAAACGTGCAGGCCGGCCTCGCGCGCCTCTACCCGCTCCACCCAGGGCTGGCGGCTCAACGCTTCGGCGGCGGCGCCCACTTCGTTCGGAGCGACGCTGATCTCGATGTACCCGCCACTGGCGAGCAGATCACCGACGCGACCCTCCTGCAGCATTTTGCCGCGGCGGATGATCGCCACCCGATCGCTCACCTGCTCCACCTCGTGCAGCATGTGGCTGGCGAGGAGCACCGCGTGCCCCTCTTCCGCCAACCGCGGAATGATCGAGCGGATTTCGCGCTGACCGGCCGGATCGAGCCCGTTGGTCGGCTCATCGAGAATCACGATCGCCGGGTCGGTCACCAGCGTCGCGGCGATGCCGAGGCGCTGCTTCATGCCGAGCGAGTAGGTCTTGTATTTGCTGCCGGCCCGCTCGGTCATGTTGACGAGCTTGAGCAGGTCATCGATCCGCGTATCCGGCACGTTGCCGGCGGCAATCGCCAGCGCCTTCAGGTTGTCCCGCCCCGACATGTACGGGTAGAAGGCGGGATTTTCGATAATGGCGCCGGTCGTTTGGGAGACGACCTCCGGATGCTCGTGGTTCGCCTTGCCGGCGATCTTCACGACACCGCGCGTCGGCCGCACGAGCCCGAGGATCATGCCGACCGTGGTGCTTTTCCCGGAGCCGTTTGGCCCCAAAAAGCCAAGCACCTCGCCCGGCTGCAGCCGAATACTGAGGTTGTCGACCGCGGTCAATTGTCCGAACTGCTTGGTTAGGCCGTCGGTTTCGAGCACCCAGCCGTTCAGCAGACCACGCTGACCCACCCCGCCGATCGGCGGTCCACCTGCCTGTTGTTCGCTCATGGCGCTCCTCCGCGCGACTGTGAACCCCTGACCGGCGCAACGTTGCCAGTCCAG
>JADLGF010000172.1 GCA_020849415.1 Thermomicrobiales bacterium | reverse complement strand
GTTGCTTTTTGGCGAATGTCGCGCAGATCGCCGCGCACGTGCGGTCGACCGCGCCACTTCCGCCACGTACCGCCGGCCGGGCGAAGGCGTCCGGGATCGGCAAGGAGGAACCGGTTTCATGACCGAGTCATCGCAAGCGGCCACCGTGGTCGATGTGCGCGCGATGGTGCCGCGCGAACGCCACCCCCTGATTTTCGCGACCTTCGATGGGCTCACGCCGGGCGCTTCGATGCGGCTGATCAACGACCACGATCCGAAACCACTCTACTACCAGCTGATGGCCGAGCGCCCCGGCCAGGCGGGCTGGGAATACATCGAGGAAGGCCCCGAAACCTGGCAAGTCCAGATCACCCGCGTGGGTTAGATTGGTTGACGTCGCGCGGTGGGGGACCCTGTGGCTGAAAGCCACAGGCTAGGGACGGAAGGGGCTCCGCCCCTTAACCGACCTCCAAGGGGCGGAGCCCCTTCCGTCCCTAGCCTTAGGATTTATCCTAAGGGCCTGGTTGGCATGAAAAACCGCCGGATCGAGTCAATCGATCCGGCGGTTCTTGTTCGTGATGCGTTTCGAAAACCTATCCCTCAAGAAGCAGGTTGGTCGGGTCTTCGAGGAGTTCCTTCACCTTGACCAGGAAGAGCACCGCCTCGCGGCCATCGACGATCCGGTGATCGTACGAAAGCGCGGTGTACATCATCGGCCGGATCACCACCTCGCCGTCCCGGGCGACCGGGCGTTGCTGAATGGCGTGCATGCCGAGGATGCCGACCTGCGGCGTGTTCAGGATCGGCGTCGAGAGCATCGAGCCGAAGATGCCGCCGTTGGTGATCGTGAAGGTGCCGCCCGTCAGTTCATCGAGTGTCAGCTTGTTATCGCGCGCCTTGCCGGCGAGCGTCACGATCCGCTGCTCGATCTCGGCGAAGCTGAGGCGATCGGCCTCGCGCACCACCGGCACGACCAGGCCCTCTTCCGCCCCGACCGCGATGCCAATGTCGTAGTGCTTCTTCAGCACCATCTCATCGCCCTGGATTTCGGCGTTCAGGCGCGGGTAGGCCTTCAAAGCCCCCACGACCGCCTTGGTGAAGAAGGACATGAAGCCGAGGTTGACCCCGTGCTTCTCCTTGAAGGCGTCCTTGCGCTTGGCACGCAGCTCCATCACCGCCGTCAGATCGACCTCGTTGAAGGTCGTGAGCATGGCGGCGGTCTGCTGCGCTTCAACCAGGCGATTGGCGATCGTCTGGCGGCGGCGGCTCATGCGAATCCGCTCTTCCTGCGCGTGCGCGGCGGCCGGAGCGGCCGGGGCCGCTTGCGGCGCCGGCGCTGAAGGCGCAACCGAACCGTTGCGCTTCACCCGCTCGGCGGCGATGAAGACATCCTCGCGGGTCACGCGGCCACCCGGGCCGGTGCCGGTCAGGCTGTTGAGATCGACCCCGAGTTCCGAAGCGAGCATGCGGACCGCCGGAGCGGCACGGCCACCATCGGCCGCCGGCTCGGCCGCCCGTGGAGCGGGAGCGGGGGCGGCTGGTGCAGGCGCCGCGGGAGCCGGAGCCGCCGCGGCCACCGGAGCGGGCGCTTCCACCGGCTTCTCGGCCGGTTTCGCCGCCGCCGGCGCGCCGGCGCCGTCCGCGATCAACCCGAGCACCTCGCCGACCGTCACGACATCGCCGGCCTGCCGCTCGATCTTGCCGAGCACGCCGTCGTCAGTCGCGGCGACCTCGAGGTTCACCTTGTCCGTTTCGAGTTCAACCAGCACATCACCGCGGCTGACGGCTTCGCCCTCGCCCTTGAGCCAGGCGCCGACCACGGCATCGACCAGCGATTCCCCAAGCGGAGGAACCCGGATCTCGATCGACATCAGTTAACTCCTCTTTGCTTTCGCGGTAGCGGTAACGCCGGCCGCCGGTTTCCGGGTGGCTCGGCCGTTGCCATTCCGGCTCGGAAGTTCCGGGGCATCGGCGTACGCCGCCGCCACGATCCGGGCCTGTTCCTCATTGTGGGTCGCCAGCGAGCCGACCGCCGGGCTGGCGCGCTCGGGGCGGCCAACGTAGCGCACGGCGTACTGATCGCCGACGAGATCGCGCAGGTGCGGTTCCATGTAGCTCCACGCGCCCATGTTGCGCGGCTCTTCCTGCACCCAAACGATTTCCTGCAGGTGCGGGTAACCGGCCAGCAACTGGCGCAGGGCGCTGTTCTGGAACGGAGCGAGTTGCTCGACGCGTGCGACCGCCACCCGCTCGGCGGTGGTGCGCTCGGATGAACCTTCGAGATCGACGATCACCTTGCCGCTGCAAAGAATCAGGCGGGTCACCTGATCCTTGCGGGAGGCGGCCGCACCGTCATCGATCACCGGGCGGAAGGTACCCTGGGTGAGATCGGACACCGGCGACGAGGCGAGCGGATTGCGCAGCAGGCTCTTCGGGGTCATCACCACCAGCGGCCGCCGGTCGATCGGCAGCAGCTTCGCCTGACGGCGGAGCAGGTGGAAGTACTGGCCGGAGGTGGTGCAGTTGGCGACGCGGATGTTGTCCTGCGCCACGAGTTGCAGGAAGCGTTCGAGCCGTCCGCTCGAGTGCTCCGGTCCCTGGCCTTCGTAGCCATGCGGCAGGAGGAGCACCAGGCCCGGTTCCTGCTCCCACTTGGCGCGGGCAGCGGCGATGAACTGATCGATCATGATCTGGGCGCCGTTGACAAAATCGCCGAACTGCGCCTCCCAGAGCACCAGCGTCTCGGGCGACTGGATCGAATAACCGTATTCGAAGCCGACGCAGGCCGCTTCCGAAAGCGGGCTGTTGTAGACCGCGAAGCTGGCGGTCGCTGTCGGCAGCGATTGCAGCGGCATGGTGGTATTGCCGGTTTCGGGATCATGCAGTACCAGGTGGCGCTGGCTGAAGGTGCCGCGCTCGGCGTCCTGCCCGGTCAGCCGGATGGGGGTGCCTTCCGAAATGATGGCAGCGAAGGCGAGGGCCTCCGCGTGCGCCCAATCGATCTGGGTATCGGGGCTATCGAGCGGCGCGCCGCGGCGTCCCCACTGGCGGGAGAGTTTCGGCGAGAGCTTGAAGCCCTCCGGCACGGCGTGAATGGCGGTCTGGTAGGTCTGGAGTTGCTCGTCGGTGATGGCGGTATCGACCTCGCGGCGGGTCCGCTCCACCACCGGCTCGACCGGCATCTCCCAGGTGCCATCGGAGATCGAGCGGCGCACGCCGGCGAGCTCGTCGAACTTCTCCTTGACCGCCTTGTCGGCGTCATCCTGGGTGACGACCCCGGCGGCGATCAGGCGGTTGGCCCAGATTTCGCGCACCGTCGGATGATTGCCGATCTTCTCGTACATCTTCGGCTGGGTGAAGGCCGGTTCGTCGCCCTCATTGTGACCCCAGCGCCGGTAGCCGATCAGGTCGATCAGGACATCCTTGTTGTAGCGGTTGCGGAAGGCGATGCCGAGGCGAATCGCCGCCATGCAGGCTTCCGGCTCATCGGCGTTGACGTGAATGATCGGAATCTCGAAGCCCTTGGCCGGGTCGCTGGCATACATGGTGCTGCGCGAATCCCAGTAGTTCGTCGTGTAGCCGATCTGGTTGTTGATGATGATGTGCACGGTGCCGCCGGTGGTGTACCCGTACAGCCCGGCGAGGTTCAGGGTTTCCGTCACCACGCCCTGACCGGGGAAGGCGGCGTCGCCGTGAATCAGCACGCCCATCGAACCGAGCGCATCGCGCGTTGGGGCGCCCGGCTCGTTCACCTTGTCCTGCGCGGCGCGGACCATGCCGACCACCACCGGGTTCACCTGCTCGAGGTGACTCGGATTCGGCGCGAGCACGATCGGCAATTCCACCAGTTGGCCGCCGTCACCCGGCAGCACGCGGGCGCCGAGGTGGTACTTGACGTCGCCGGTCCACTCGTCGCCGGGATCGCTCTCGGCGGTGGTGGTGGGGCGGAGCTTCTTGCCCTCGAACTGGGCGATGAAATCGGCGTAGCGCTTGCGGAGAACGTGGGTGAGCACATTCAGCCGGCCGCGGTGAGCCATGCCGATGACGACCTGCTTGATGCCATCGGAAGCGGCGCGGCGCACCAGTTCATCGAGCATCGGCACGACGATGTCGCCGCCCTCAACAGAAAAGCGCTTCTGCCCCAGGTAGGTCTGGTGCAGGAAGCGCTCGAAGACCTCGACCGCCGTCAGGCGACGCAGGATGGCGCGTTGTTGCTCGGGCTCCATGGGGCTGGCGAAGGCGGCGGATTCCACCTGCTCGCGCAGCCAGGTGCGTTGCTCCAGGGTGGGCACGTGAATGAACTCGTACCCGAGGAAGCCGCAGTAGAGCGTGCGCAGGCGGGCGATCGCCTCGGCCGCGTTGGCGGCGCCGATCGCGGCCGTGCCACCGACCGCTTCCGCCGGCGTGGCGAGCAGATCGGCTTCGGTGAGATCGTAGGTTTCGAGCCGGAGTTCCGGCGCATCGACCGCCGGCGCCCCGAGCGGATCGAGCGTCGCGGCCAGGTGGCCGTAATCGCGGATGCGCTGGGCGAGCTTGGCGACCGAATTGATCCGGATGATTTCCGCCACGGAAGCGCCGGCGGAGGCGCCCGCCGTCGGCGTGGCGGTGACCGGACCGGCGGCTCGCACCGGCAGGGTTAACGAGGCCGGATTGAAATCAGCAAAAAACGCCTGCCAATCGGCATCGACCGAAGCCGGGTTCGATTGGTAATTCTCGTAGAGTTCCAGCACGTATCCGGCGTTGGGGCCGGCGAATGCGCGCAGGTCGCTCATTGGAAACCTGGCTCCCCGGCGCTCCCTCGGTCGGCTGGCCGGGAGAGGGCGCCTCTGGTTGGCGGGCCGGCAGCCCTGATCGCCGGTCGCGCCGAAAAACTCGAACGGTCGCTCCGTCGGCGCACCGTTCCCGGAGGTGAGCCCCGGAGACGAACTGAACGCCGACCGTACGGCAGGCAGTATAGCCCAGAATGGGCCGGTTTCGGCGTGCGTTTCACGCATCGGCGTAGCCGACCCCGCCACGCACGTATACGGCGATCTGCACAAGAATGAGACGCAATCCGGACCGATGATTGGGCGAAGTGATGCAAAGAACAATGGCTGAGCCGGCAGATCACCGGCCCAGCCATTGCGCATTTCAGCCCCGGGGAAGCTCGCCGGATTCCCGCCGCAATCCGCAGAAGACAATCGCCGTGTGAACGGCGTCGCTCCCCATGTTTTGGACGCCAACGAATCCCAGGTACGGCGAATTGTTCAGTACCCGGGCGCCAGGCTGGCGCCCGGGTGTTGCTGACCATTTGGTCGGTGCCTACTGGCTCCTGGCCCAGGTCATCGAGTAGTCGGCATCGACTGGCTGGCCGTTGACATCGACACAGCGCACGCCGACCACGGCATTGCCCTGGTCGAGTCCGACGTCGGAAACCGAGCACCAGACCGGGTCATTGCTGGTGACCGTGGTCGCCAGGGCGGTGCCAAAGTGATCGCTGTCGGGGCTGGGAATCGTGATCCGGTAGACGCCCGTGCCAGTTGCGGTCACCTGAAGACCATCGCCGATATAGCGCTCTGAACCATTGACCGAGACATCAGTCCAGTAGTTGGCGCCGGCGGTGGCCGCGACGCTGCTGCTGGTGTAATAGGCGAGGAAGAACTGGACATCGGCGGGGGCGCCGTTCGCATCGACGCAGTTCACTTCCACCCACAGATCAGCCGGCGCTGCATCAAAGGGAAGCCAGGCAAGAACCGAGCACCCAACCCGAGCACCCGCCTCAACGAACGTGTACGGGGTGACCTGGACGTTGCCCAACGCATTGGCGCCGAGGCCGGGCAGAGCCACCTCATAGCGACCCACGTCAAGGCGGGTCACGGTGTTGGCTCCGCCTGCGGCGTTCCAGGAAGAGTTGTCAGACGTACCATAGGCTTCACCCACGGCGTTGTCGGCAAGCTCGGCAAAGAGATACGCCGTCGGGGCGGTGACACCGTTGGAGGCGTAGTAGAGGCTGAATTGGCTGTCAACGCCCTCGCCGGCGGCGGTCCAACAACGCACCCACAGCCGGGTTTCCGCACCGTCGCCGCCGTAGTTGTTGCCGAAGCACGAATTGCCCGGAGCGCCGTAGGCGGTCACCTGGACCGTGTAGGGCGTGAAGGGAGCGGCAATGTGCACGATGTATTCGCCGACGAGCCCGCGCTCGATGGTGGCCTGGGCGCCGGCGGAATTGAACTGGTAGACGGCATCCGGTGTGTAGGAGGCGGCTGTCGCGTCATTACCCCAGACGTATCCCCAAACCGGAGCATCGCCCTGCGCCTCTACCGGGGACCATGCGCCGAGGCCGCCGGCGAGCATCGCGAAAACCATGAGCGCGGTCACAAGACGGGCAACACCCGCTCGGTCCCCATGAAGCCGCTCATTCTTCGTGCGTTCGAACATCGTGAGAGAATCCTTCCTACCGATGCAGGTGTGGTTTGACCGGTCAAGTATCCTGTTCGCTCTCCGAAGCAGCCCGCCCTAATGGGTGCGTAAGCCTCCTTGCTGTTCACACAGCCGCGCCCAATGTGCACAAACGTGATCGGGGTGCGCATACCCGCGCTCCCTGCTCAGGGGTGCAGCGGCGCACCTCCACGAGGTGTGCCCAGACCACACGTCATGCGTTGTGGGACCCATTTTGCGAACTGTATCAAGCGCAATGTATCGCCACAAGTAGGAAAGAAGTACTGAATCACGGCATAGGACGTTCGTAATCCGGGGTGCGTTGTTTGGACTACGTGGTTCGGAGTACGAAGTTCGGGGTCCGGCAGCGTCGCCACCGAACCCCGAACCCCGAACTTCGTACGTCGGACCCGTCGATCCGTTACTCAGTGACAACCACTGTTGCGGTCATCCCGGGGTGGTATTCGCAGAAGTACTCGAAGGTGCCGGCGGTATCGAAGGTGAAGCTGAAGGTCTGGCCCTGCTCGAGCCGCCCCGACTCGAACGAACGATCGTTCGCCGTCACGGTGTGCGGCGCGGAGTCGTTGTTGGTCCATGTGACGGTGGTGCCGACCTTGATTTCGATCGTGCCCGGCGCGAAGGCGAACCCTTCGATCGCCGCGGCGACCTCCTCGCCGTCCGCGGTCATCATGTCGTGATCCATATCGGCCGCGGGGCTGGCGTCGTCCATCATCATGCCGCCGGCGGCGCCGGGAACGAGGAAGGCCTGCACCGATACACCGGCGTCGGATTCGGTCAGCACGGCCACGCCGACATGACCGGAATCGTTCAGTTCGCCGAGCGCCACGGTCAGCGCGCCATCCACGGCTTCACCGGTGATGTCGCCGCAGATGATGTAGGTGCCCATATCGTCGGCGCTGGCGTGGGCGATGATCGCGTGCGGCGCGGCGGTGAGATCGGCCAGGGTGGTTTCGATGTCCGTCGCGCTCGATTCCACGCCGCCCGCGGTGGTGAAGTCAGAGAGCGGGAAGACAACGCCGGCGCTGGCATCGCACGAACCGTCGTGGATGTGCGAGGGGTGCGCGACATCGGCTTCGTGGTGAATCATGCCGGAAGCGGTCGCGTCCTCAACCGTCAGCAGGCTGACATCGGTGCCGGCGTCGGTTTCGGTCAGCACGGCGACGCCGGCGTGCCCGGAGCCGTTCAGTTCTCCGAGGGCGACCGAGAGCGAGCCGTCAACCGGATCGCCGGTGATATCGCCACAGAGGATGTAATTGCTGATGTTATCCGCGCTTTCGTGCACCACGATCGAGTGCGGCTCCGCGAGGATTGCTTCGAGCGTCAATTCAACCGACGAGTCGCTCAGCGCTACCGAGCCCGCGTCGCCGGGGTAGGTGACTTCGGTGAGCGGCGCCACCACGTCCGCCGGGGCCGAGCAATCGCCCACGTGGATGTGAGCCGGATGGGGATCGCCGTGCGCGCTCACCGCGCCCGGCAGCATGAGCCCGCCGGCGGCGACGGCTACCAGCAGGAATGCGCCGAGGAAACGTACGAACCTGGTTCCGATCGAACCGTTCATGACACTGGTCCTCCTCCCTGACATCCGGACGCGGTTGCGATCGACCCGGTGTCCCGCCTGGTTTGCGTCCGAATCCAGCGGTC
>JADLGF010000171.1 GCA_020849415.1 Thermomicrobiales bacterium | reverse complement strand
GCCTTCGGCATGGGCATCAACCTGGCCGGCCCGACCGGCGCCTCGGCGCAGGATGACAATCCGCTCGGCGTCGATCCCGCGGCTCCCCTCGATGTCGTCATCTTCAAGGGTGGCTACAGCGACGAGTACGCGATCTTCGTCAACGATGTGATGTGGAAGCGCGAGTTCCCGGAATCGGTACTCACGCACTCCGGCATTCAGCGTCTCGGCGAGCAGCTGCAGCCGCGCTTCGTGGCCGGCAACCCGCCGGATGTGATCGACAACTCGGGCGCCGGCAACCTTGATATGGCCGCGCTGATCGTCGATGGCCAGCTGGCCAGCCTCAACGATCTCATGGCCGCCCCTGCCTTCGATACCGAAGGCGCCGTCTTCGCTGACACCCTGCTCGCTGGTTCCCAGGAGACGCAGGTTTACGATGGCGAGCAGCTCGGCCTGAACTACGTCGTTTCCGCCACCGGCATCTGGTACAACGTCAACTGGCTGGAAGAAAACGGCTACACCTACCCGACGACCTGGGGTGAATTCCTCGATCTCGGCGACGAGATCAAGGCGACCCACGGCATCGCTTCCTTCCTGACCACGGGCGTGCACCCGCAGTACCTGCTCGGGTTCGTTTTCGCCCCGCTGCTCTGGAAGCTGAACCCGCAGGCCATGATCGATATCGACAACATGGTCGAAGGCGCTTGGCAGTCCGATTCGGTGCGCACGGTGCTCGAAAACCTGCACCAGCTCGCCGAGCGCGATCAGATCGGCGCCGGTTGGGAAGGTCTCGATCACACCCAGTCGCAGGCCGCGTGGCTCGAGGGCCAGGCTGTCTTCCTGCCGTGTGGTTCCTGGCTCGAGAACGAGATGGCCGGTCTGATTCCGGAAGGTTTCGACATGGTCATCGGCACCGTGCCGCCGATCGAAGGCAGCGAAATCGGCGCCGAGGGCATCTTCTCCTCCGCAGGCGAAACCTTCATCGTTCCGTCGGCGGCGAACAACGTCCAGGGCGGCAAGGAATGGCTCCGCATGCTCTTCTCGAAGGAGGGTGGCGCTGAGTTCTCCCGCCTGACCAAGAGCCTGACCGTGGTCAACGGCGCGGCTGACGAAGTCGAGTTCGGCATCCCGACCGATTCCGTGAAGGCGGCCATCGCGGCGGCTGGCGAAAACGTCTTCGCGTCGCGCTTCGGCGGCTGGTACCCGGCCTTCAACAATGAGGTCAAGCTGGTGCTGCTCGACCTGATGCTCAACCGCGTCAGCGTGGATGACTTCATGAGCCGCGCCGAAGAGCTCGCGAGCGATGTTCGCAACGATCCGGATATCGTCATCCGCTCCCGCTAAACCGGTAACGGTTTCCCGGTGCTGATGCAGACGGGGATGCCGGAAGGTACACACCTTCCGGCATCCCTGTTCCGGTGAGGGATCGCCACCATTCGGGCAGACTTCGGGAAGGGTCAGGGCCGATCGATCGCGGCTCGCAGGTACGCCGGGCGATTCAACCGGCAACTCGCGGAAACGACTGTGCGATGAACCATCATAAATACCGGTTGATCATCCCGTTTCTGGCTCCCGCCGTATTCCTGTACGGCCTTTTCGTGCTTTACCCGTATTCGAGAGCGGTTTACGTTTCGTTCACCGGTTGGCGCGGCCTTTCCCCCAACATGCCGTGGGTTGGGCTGGCAAACTACGAGCGCCTCTGGAACGATCAGCGCTTCCACGACGCCCTCGGCCGGAACGCGCAATTACTGTTCGTGTTACCGACGGCCACGATACTCATCGCCCTTACCTTCGCCGCGCTCTTTACCCAGGGCGGGCAGGCGGTCAAGGGCGCATCGTTCTACCGAATCGTTTTCTTCTTTCCCCAGGTCACCTCGGCGGTTATCGT
Source organism: Thermomicrobiales bacterium (assembly GCA_020849415.1). GTDB lineage: Bacteria > Chloroflexota > Chloroflexia > Thermomicrobiales > UBA6265 > JADLGF01. The sequence goes on along the minus strand of JADLGF010000171.1, from coordinate 2,466 downwards.
CGGCATCCTCTGGAGCTACGTTTACCACCCGAACGTCGGGCTGCTGAACGGCTTCCTCGATGTCGTGGGCCTCGACAGCTTGCAACGCGCCTGGCTGGGTGATCCGGCGATCGTGTTGTGGGCGATCGTGTCGGTGGCGGTCTGGTCGGGCGTCGGGTTCTACATGGTGATCTTCCTGGCCGCCATGCAGGCGATACCATCGTCGTTCTACGAGGCGGCGGTGCTCGACGGCGCCGGAAAGTGGCGATCGTTCCGCGATATCACCTTCCCGTTGATCTGGGAATCGGTCCGGACCTCGATCATCTACCTCGCCATCATCGCGCTCGACTTCTTCGTGCTGATCACGGTGATGGGTGGCGGCACCTCAACCTCGATCAGCCGCAACGCCGAAGTCGCCGCCGTCTACATGTACGACATGGCCTTCGGCGGCAACAGCCGCTGGGGTCTCGCATCGGCGGTCGGCGTCGTGCTCCTGATCCTCACGCTCCTCCTCTCGGTGGTGTTGATGCGCGTCACGAGGCGGGAAACCTATGAGTACTAGCGCGGAGCGAATCGGCGGCTTGCCGGTTCCCACCTGCTCGTTCGTTTCCGATCTCGCATCGTCTCGCCCTGGAGGGCCGTCATGAGCATCGTTCCATCCGCGGTTGAGCCGACTCCCGCTGCCGTCCCATCCCAACCGGAAGGCGGGCCGCCCTCCACGGTCGCCGGGAAGAAGAGTTCGTTGACCGATTGGTCGGTCGGCGGCATCACGCAGGTGCTCTTGATCCTCTGGACCTTGCTGGTCGTGATGCCGTTCCTCTGGATGATCATGACATCGTTCAAGACGGACGCCGAAATCATCCACAGCCCGTGGGATCTGCCGGCCACATTGCAGTGGGATAACTTCGCCCGGGCCTGGAACGAGGCCCGGATCGGCCGCTACTTCGTCAACACCCTGATCGTCATGTCGATGTCGTTGACCGGTACGCTGATCATTTCCGCGATGGCCGCCTACGTGCTCTCCCGGTTCGAATTCATCGGCCGGCGCGTGCTCTTCTTCATTTTCCTGGCCGGCCTGATGTTCCCGGTTTTCCTCGCCCTGGTGCCGCTCTCGTTCCTGCTCCGGGATTTGAACCTGACCGGCACCTATCACGGTCTTGCGCTTGTCTACATCGCCTACTCGCTGCCCTTCACGATCTTCTTCATGACCGGCTTCTTCAAATCGTTGCCGGGAGAAGTGGCCGAGGCGGCGATCATCGACGGCGCCAACCATTACCAGGTCTTCTTCCAGATCATGTTGCCGATGGCGAAGGCCGGCCTGATCGCGATGGGCATCTTCAACTTCATCGGCCAGTGGAACCAGTTCCTCCTGCCGTTGGTGTTGATGCCGAACCAGGACCGCTACCTGCTCTCACAGGGTCTCCAGTTCCTGGCGATCCAGCAGGGGTACGGGAACGACTACGGCGCCCTCTTCGCCGCGCTGGTGATCACCATGGTGCCGACCCTGATCGTCTACGTGCTCTTCCAGCGACGGCTCGAATCGGGCCTCACCGCCGGCGCCCTCAAGGGGTAGTCCGCGCGCCACTCAATGTGCGAAACGATGCAATGAACGCCTGGTCATGGACCGGGCGTTCATTGTTTTCTGGACGCTGATCACGCACCATATCCATTGGAGGTAACGAACGTGAACGAAGACAAATTGCAGTCGGCAATCGATGAAGCCAAAGAATCGGTCGACGCGATGACGGACAAGGCCGAGGAGATCGCGGACGAAACCGCCGACAAGGCGGAGGAAGCCGGCGACGATTTCCGCGACGCGCTTTCCAACTTCTCGGCGGCGCTCGACCGCCTGGGTCACGCCACGGAGAAGAAGGCGCGCGCGGAGTGGGCCGAGGGCAAGCCGGAAATTGACCGCGCCGTCGGCGAGGTGAAGAAGGGGCTGGACGGGCTGATTCGCAAGAGCACCGGCCTGATCGATTCCCTCTCCGGCAAGCTCAACAAGGGCACGGACGCCGCCGATACCACCCCGACCGAAAAGCCTGAGTAATTCCAACGATCGAGGAGGCTGGAATGAGCGAGCCAACCAAGCTCGTCGAGCAGGATCCGAAATTGAAACCGCTGCCGGAGAGCGATGAGGAGTGGCGCGCGCGGCTCGATCGAGCCGCCTACGACGTCCTCCGCCGTCAGGGCACCGAGCGCGCCTTCACCGGAAAATACGTCGATACCGATACCGACGGCATCTACCGTTGTGCCGGCTGCGGACAGCAACTTTTCGCCAGTGACACCAAGTTCCATTCCGGCTGCGGCTGGCCGAGTTTCACCGAGGCGCTGCCGGAAGCGGTCCGCCTGCTGGAGGACAACTCCTACGGCATGCACCGGGTGGAGGTGCGCTGCAGCCGCTGCGATTCCCACCTCGGCCACGTCTTCGAAGACGGGCCGATCGACCGCGGCGGCCTGCGCTGGTGCATCAACAGCGTCTCGATCGAT
>JADLGF010000170.1 GCA_020849415.1 Thermomicrobiales bacterium | reverse complement strand
CTCACCGTCACCGGCGTGATCAGCTACCTGCAGGTCTTCACGCAGATCCGGGCGATGAGCTCCGGCGGCACCGGCGGTCCGCTCAACAGCACGATCTCGCTGGTGCTCTATGTCTACCAGCAGGCGTTCGCGGCGCTCCCCTCGAAGATGGGGTACGCGGCGGCGATGACGGTGGTGCTCTTCCTGATCATCCTGGCGATCACGATCCTGCAGCTGAAAGTCTTGTCGAGGGATAACGTTGATTATTGAGCCGAGTCCCGAAACGATCGAACGCTATCAGCGAGCCGGCGCCAAACGGGGCGCGAAGGTGACCGCCGCCCGGGCACTGCTGGCGGTGATCCTGCTGATCGGCGGGCTCGGCATGGTCTTCCCGTTCGTCTGGATGGCCGTTTCATCGCTCAAGCACGCCGGCGATATCTACAATCTATCGTTGATTCCCCGGCCGGCCACTTTCGACAACTACCGGGAAGTCTTTCGCGATACCCCCTATTTCCGCTGGTTTTTCAACAGCCTGGTGATCGCGGCGATCACCACAGCCAGCGTCGTCTTTTTCGATTCGCTCGCCGGCTACACGCTGGCCAAGTTCAATTTCCCGTTCCGCAATGTGATTTTCATCGGCATGCTCAGCACCCTGATGGTGCCGACCGAAATGCTCGTCATCCCCTGGTACGTGCTCTCGATCGAGATGGGCTGGACCAACTCCTACTGGGGCATCATGTTCCCGGGCGTGATCAGCGCCTTCGGGGTCTTCCTGATGCGGCAATTCTTCGCCGGGGTGCCGAACGATCTGCTCGATGCCGCCCGGCTCGATGGCTTCGGGGAATTCCGCATCTTCGCGCAGATCGCGATGCCGCTGGTGAAACCGGCCGTGGCGGCGCTGGCGATCTTCACCTTTCTCGGCAACTGGAACGCCTACATCTGGCCGCTGATCGTGATCCGCACCGAGGAGATGCGCACGTTGCCGGTCGGCATCGCCTTCTTTTCGAGTGAGGCGGGCGCCAAATTCCACCTGATCATGGCCGCGGCCGCGCTCGCAACGATTCCGGTGCTGCTCGTCTTCATCATCTTCCAGCGCCAGATCATCAAGGGCGTGGTGCTGACCGGCCTGAAGGGATAAACCGATGGCTAACCCATTCCCGCATCCGCTGTACGCGAAGCATGTCCTCGGACCCGGCTTCGAATTCGCCCAGGCCGAACTCTGGCCCTGGCTGCTCGCCGCCAACGAGGCGCACGCGCTCATGCTGGCCGATCGGGGCATCGTGAGCGCGGCCGATGTCGCGGCGCTGCTCGATGCCCAGGCGCACATCGAGGCGGAGGGTCGGGAGGCGTTCGTCTACGATCCGAAGGTCGAGGATCTCTTCTTCCTCGTCGAGCGGAAGCTGATCGAGTTGGCCGGCCCGGTCGCTGGCGGGAATTTGCAGATCGCCCGCTCCCGCAACGATCTCGCCGCGACCATGGCACGCCTGTTGATCCGGGACCGGTTGCTCGGGATAGAAACGCTGGTGTTCGCGCTCCGCGAACGGCTGATCGCGCTGGTCGAGCGCTTCATCGATGTCGTCATTCCCGGCATCACGCACACGCAACCGGCCCAGCCGACCACCCTCGCCCACTATCTGCTCGGTGTACTTGGCCCGCTCGAACGGGATAGCGAACGCCTCGCCCAGGCGCGGGCGCGGGTGAATCGCTCGCCCCTCGGCGCGGCGGCCTTCACCACGACCGGCTTTCCGATCGACCGCGCGCTCACCGCTGAACTGCTCGGCTTCGAGGGAATCGTCGAAAACGGCTACGACGCGGTCGGGGCCGGCGATCACTTTCTCGAAAGCAGTCAGGTTGTCGCGAATCTGGCCGCCAGTCTCGGCCGCTTCGTCAACGATCTCCTGATCTGGGCGCGGCAGGAAGCGGGCGTCTTCCGGGTCGGCACCGAGTTTGTGCAAATCAGTTCGATCATGCCGCAGAAGCGGAACCCGGTGGTGCTGGAGCACATCCGGACCCGGATCGGCTGGGTGTATGGCCACGCCAATGCCATCGCGACTCTCGTTCACGGCGCCGCCTTCGGCGATACCAACGATGTCGACGACCCGATCTTCGTCCCGACCGCCGGCCTCTTCGAGGCGGCGACGGCCGTACTCGAACTGCTGGAGGCCACCCTCGCCACCGGCGAATTCAACACCGCGCGCCTGACCGCGCAGGCGGGGGACGGTTTTACCACCGCCACCGCGCTGGCGGATGGGCTGGTGCTCAGCTTCGAACTCCCCTTCCGCACCGCGCACCACATCGTCTCGACCTCGGTCTCGATCGCGATGGAACAGGGCGCGAGCGCGCTCACCCTGCCGATCGTGCGCGAGGCGATCAGCCGGGTCACCGGCGGTGACCTGGCGATCGACCAGGCTTGGCTCGACGCGCAACTCGATCCGGCGGCGTTCGTGGCGGCGCGGCGATTGCCGGGTGGTCCGGCGCGTTCAGCAGTAGAAGCATCGCTTGCGGCCGCGCGTCAGCGCATCGCAGCGGATGTCACCGAAATCGAGCGGGCGCAAGCGCGAATCGCCGCCGCCGGCGACGAACGCCGCCGACGGACCGGGGCGTTACCGCGCTGACGGTCTAGAATGGTAGCGGCGGAGGCGTGGACCTCCGGTCAGCCCCAAGGAGTGCCCCGGTTGGCGAACGAAACCTCCAGCGCGTGGACGCGTGTGGAATTGCCGTTCCCGGACGAAACACCCCGCCGGCTCCGCATCTCGATCGGGCCCGGCAAGCTGACCCTCCGCCCCGGCGACCCCGACCCCTGGGTTTCGGGTAGTGTCCGGGCCGACGACGCGATGTTTCCGCCCAAGATCGAACTCGATCGTGGCGACGCCACCCTCACCCAGAAGGGGGGCGGCTCGTTCCGCATCCGGCGCGGCATCAGCCCGAACCTGGAGCTGGCGCTCGGCAGCGCCCAGCCCTACGCGCTCACCCTCGAAGGTGGCGCGAACGATATCAACTGCGATCTCGGCGGCTTGCCGCTGGAGGAGTTGACGGGCGATTTCGGCGCCGGTCGGATCAAGATCACCTGTTCCGCGCCGAACCCGGTGGCGATGAAAACGCTGGCGATCCACACCGGCGCCACCGATCTCACCCTCTCGAATCTCGCGAATTTCAACGCCGAAGAGATCATCATCGAGGGTGGCGCGGCTGCCTTCCACATCGATTTCGGCGGCGAACTCCTGCGCGATTGTCAGGCGAAGATCAGCACCGGCGTCGCCTCGCTCTCGATCACGCTCCCCCGGAGCATCGCCGCCCGGGTTTCCGCCGGCACCACGCTCGGTTCGCTGACCGTCGGGGACGGCTTCATGACGAAAGGCGGCGGTTACTGGACCGAAGCGGCGCTGATCGGCAACGCTCCGGTGCTGAACCTCACCGCCAGTTCCTCGCTCGGATCGCTGAAGCTGCTGCTCGGGGATTGAGCAGACGTCCCGGAAAACCGCGGCGTTTTCCGGCAATGGTCAGTTCCGCTACAAATGAACACATATCGTGTTCCCACGCGCTTTAAAATGGGGATCGAACGCGGGAGGCGCTGATGACGAAATCAGCCGTGCCAAAGGAGGTAACCCATGGCAACCGTGACCGATCCCGTCTGCGGTATGCAGATCGACAGCAGCCAGGCCGCCGCGCAAACCGTTCATGACGGCAAGGCCTATTTCTTCTGCTCCGAGGAGTGCCGCAAGATCTTCCTCGAAAACCCCGAAGCGTACATCAACCAGCACGAAGACCTGCAGGATGCTCCCATTCCGCTCCCGTAGCGGCGATGTCCGAACCCGAACCAGGCTCTTCCTGCGTGACGATGAAGAAACCAGGTGGCTGATCGATCAGCCACCTGGTTTTTCGTCGGGCCTGTGTTGTCGTGAGAGGTATGACGCAGCATTGCGGGGAAGGACCTGTTGTTCAAAACCACAGGCTGAGGACGGAAGCGCCTCCGGCGCTGGGCGAAGGCGAGTGTTGTAAACCTCCGTCAAGACCACCCACAGCGGCGGAGCCGCTTCCGTGTTCAGCCTATGGCTTCGAGCCATAGGGTCCGCCAACGGACGCACCACCGCCGCCTACCGAACAACCAAAACCGGCACCGTGCTTCCGCGCAGCAGAGCCGTCGTCGTGCTCCCGATAAGAAGATTCCGAATCCGGGAGTGACCGTAGGCGCCCATGACGAGCAGATCGGCCTTGTTCCGTTCGACGGCAGCGATGATCGCTTCGTCGTGCCGGCCCGGTTCCATCACGTTGAAGCGCTCGATCACCTTGTACCCGGAGGACCGAAGACGTTCGGCGGCGGCCTCGAAGCGATTCCGCCGGCCTGACTCACTGGTGGTGACCATCAGCAGGTGGCACTCGGCCTCGAGGAGGAGGGTGTCGTTGATCAGGAAATCGATCACCTTTTCGGAGCTCGAACCGCCGTCGTACGCGACGACGAACTTGCGGAGCGGACGCAGGTGCGGCGGGACGATCAGGGTCGGGCGCTGACTCGCGCGCACCACCCGCTCCAGGTTACTGCCGAGGTTGAGGGTCACATGGCCCTCCCACTCGCCGCGCTTGCCGATCACCACCATGCGCGCGTTCGATTCGAATTCGGAGAGCTGGTCGGACAGCGTGCCGAAGACGAGGCGCGATTCGACCTGGCTTACCCCCATAATCTGCACCCGCTCGACCGATTTCGCGAGCATGGCGTTCGCCTGTTGCAGCGTGATCCGGAGACGGGGGTCTTCGGCGCGGTCCAGTTCGGAGGGGAGGATCCCGGGAAGATCGGCCAGTTCGAGCGATTCCTGCTCCACCGGAACGGTCGTGCGATCGAGCACGTGGAGCACACGGACGCCGGTCCCGAGCCGATTGGCGGTGCGGGCGGCATATTCACAAACAGCGGTGGTGTAGCGAGACCCATCTACACAGGCCAGAACCGTCATGGCCGGATTGCTCCCAGGAATGGCCGTGTGGCGCGAAATTCGGCTGAAGATCGCGCGATCAGCTAATCCATTATCACCGCTTTTCTTCAAACCCGGTGCAACTGGCGAACACGCTCGCGCCAAGCTTCGAAGACTACGCTCCCGCGACTCGCCGGCTTGTCCGGGACTAGACAGACGGCGCAGCGCATCGACTTGTACCGTTGCAACGAACGAGTGAAAGAAGCCCGCCCGGGAATCCAGGCGGGCTTCTTCGCATCATTCCGGAGGCTACGCGTCCTGGCGCAAAGCCTGCGCGTCAGTGCGGACGATGGCTATTCAGGGAGTCCCGAGCAATCGAAGGTCGCGTCCGTGCGTGGACCGAACATTCCTTCGACAAACGCCTGCTGATCGGCGTTCCAATTGTCCCAGGACGAGGCGGGAGCATTGAACATTCCTTGCACCGCCCAGGGGAAATCCTCAACGCTTTGGGGCCACAACACGGTCGTCATGGGGTCCATGTTGTACCGGTAGTTGAGCGAGTGGGCGAACTCATGAACGATCTGGTCAACCGTTCGCTCGGAGTTGTCTGGCTCAGATCGTGTCCCCGCCTCGTAATCGGCATTGCGGGTCTGGACGCCGGTTTTGCACATCATCTGCTCGTCGACCCAGAGATAATTCCGGGACGCTCCGCCACGCAGTTCGTTTCCAGACATCGGGCCGGATGTATCGGGCCACATGGCTCCAACGGGGGAGAGCTGACTGACATCATCCCAGACTCCGCCGTTGGTCACGTAGACAACGAAGCCATCCATTACGTCCTTCGGGTAATCATCGGTCAGGCGGCTGGTCATTTCGGTGTAGATCGTCTTCACCAGGTCCATCGCCGGCCGGCTCACGGTGGTGGCGCCAATGATCGTCATCTTTGGCTCAGACATCTGCAGGCAATGCCCCCAACCGATGGTGGGGAGACATTCCACCGAAGCCACCTGGTCGAGCACCTGCTGGACGCCAGCAATGCTGGAAGCGATCCGCTCTGAACCCTGCACACAATCGAACTGGGCTTGATGCTGGCCCGGGCAATACTCCGAAATACGACTGCCCGGATTGGTGATGCCACGATCGCCATCGATCAGGTCATTCCAGCTGACGCCGAGGCCGTCGAGCGCTTCCTGGACTCCGCTGAGCACCGGCAGTCCCTGGTAAGAACTGATGACGGCGCCTACCGCCTGGCAAGCCGGCAAGTTTGACTGCTCGAATTCGTCGTAGACCGCTGACCAGGCGCGTTTACCCGCGTTATCGGTCGCCGGATCTTCCGGATACTCGTACGGGTTGGCAGCAAGCAGGTCGATTCCCGTTCGGCAGGTCGCAAGATCGGACTGAAGCCAGTCGAACTCCGACGTGGTGCTTCCATCACTCGACCAAACGACTCCCCGGCCAATCGACCAAATCTGGAGCGCGCCGTGCTGATTCAGTACGAGGAATCCCGCCTGGTCGGGGATAGTGGAACTTGCATCCGTGAATGGGGCCCACAGGAAGTTGCCATCCGCCGTCTTGGCGACAAGGTTTCCATCAGCACCCACGGTCACGCAACCAATCTGGGACGTGTTGTCGAATACGTCGCTCAGACTCCAGACCGTCTGATTGGTGGCATCGTTGACCACGAGATTGCCATCCGTCTGGAAAAGCAAATAGTGCTGGCCAGAAGCGGAAAAGTACTGTTGCCCTTGCACGATGTTCGTGTTCGACCGCAACGGCATGGTTGTCCGTTCCGGGTACGGATTGGCGACCACTCCGCAGTCACCCGTTTGCGCTGTCACGCTGGAACCGGACGCAACGAACATAAGACTGAGCACCATGAGCCCAGAAACAAACGCGGCAAGATACCGCTTCAGTGAAGCCATAGTCATGACCCTCCCGAGTGATGCGAGGCATAGCCCTGGATTCCCAGTACACCCCGGCACAAGGTACCTATCGGATGGACTGTTCCGCAACTCCCATCATGTGCATTCATGCCTCAACTGTGTCTGATGTTGCCAGGAGGATCCGTACTCGCGGGGCCGAACCGAACGGTGGAACGATTACCGGCCCCGGGCAATCCCTGCCATCCTCCCATCCCGTTACGCCATCTTCAACGTGCCATGGATGCCAATGGGCAATACACGTGCTGAGTCGGATATCAGCGGCCAGCCACCACCCGGAGCAAGGAACACCATCGCCGTTCGCCTCAAGTTTGGGCGAACGGCGATGGCGCCAATCTCATTCGGCTGTCTGGTGTGGCGATTACGCGCTCGGGGTCGCCTCCACCTCGGGCAGGGAATCGGCCGGCACCGGTTCGAACGCCGCGAGCTCATCCTCGTTGGTCGGGACCACGATGGTGCCCGCCACGATCGCCGCCTTGTAGCGCTCGATAACCGCCAGCGCCTCTTCGCTGATCCGACCGTAGGGATCCTCGAAGCCGATGCCATATTCAACTTCGAGACCGAAGTTCTGGGCGCCGGTGCGGAACTCGCCCGCGACCACTTCGCTGATCGTCTGGTAGACCGAGGTGTCGACGCCCTTGCGCACGTAGCCGAGCTGGAAGCCAGGGCCGAGGTGCTCCTGATCGGCGTCCGCCGCGATCACCCAGAAGCCTTCGCCCTTCTCCTTGGCGGCCTCGAAGCCACCGATGCCGGTGCGGCCAGCGGCGGGCATCGAGATATCGGCGCCGTTGTTGTACTGGGCGAGGGTCATTTCCTTGCCGAGCGCCGGATCATCGAAGGTATCGGCGTAGCCGGTCTGCACTTCGCACTCCGGATTGGCCGATTTCACGCCGGCCTCGTAGCCGACCATGTACCGCACCACCGGCGGGATCGCCATGCCGCCGACCGCGCCGACAACGTTGGTCTTGGTCATCAGGCCAGCGGCCACGCCGGCGAGGAACGCGCCCTGCTCTTCCTTGAAGGTGACCGATTCGACGTTCGGAGCGTCCGACACCGAGTCGATCAGCAGGAAGTAGTTATCGGGGAACTGGTTGGCGACCTCGGTGATCGCATCGGTGAGCAGGAAGCCAACGCCGATCGAGAGCTTGCCCTGCTCGGCCGCGGCGGTGAGATTCGGAACATAGGTGGTGGCATCGGTCGATTCGATGACCTTGAACTCGATCCCGAGGTCTTCAGCCGCGCGCAGGCCGCCGGCGTGCGCAAGATCGTTGAAATTCTGGTCGCCGAGGCCGGCGGTGTCGGTCACCATCGTCGCGACCAGATTCTCTTCCTGGGCGGACGCGTTCGGCGTGAGATCGATGGCGGCGCCAATGGCCGGAACCGCCACCGCGGCGGCCGCCGCCCGAGCGGCGAACGAGCGACGAGTCAACTTCTGCATCGGAGTTCTTCCCTTTTCGTTGCCGCGAACGTCGATCGCTCGCGGGGTCCACAGCACCACACCGCATCGTAAACGGAATGAACCAGACTGAACAAAGACCAAACGTCCTGATTGATACATTCAACTCGAAACGATGCGTGGTGCCGATCGAATTGTATTCCAGCGGGAATCCCGTATGCCCGGTTTCGGCCTCCCGGCCTTGCATCACGCCCAAGTCTCGGCAAGACTCTGCAATCATTGGCTGCTCGCGCACCGAAGGGGGAGTGCCTGGCGATGGCGCGCTACGAACAGGAAACCTTCACGAACGTCCAGGTCCGGATCGATGGCAACCAGTTCTTCAACTGCCGCTTCGAATCGTGCACGATCGAATACCGGGGCGAACATCAACTCGTGTTGAGTGGATGCCACTTCTCCGGCTGCCGGTGGTTCTTCAACGGTCCGGCCGGCGAAACCCTCAAGTTTTTGGGGGCGCTCTATGCCGATGGCGACGCCGGCCTGAAGAAGATGGTCGAGGAAACGCTGCAGAACGTGACGAAGAACGTGGCGCCGCCGCTGCAGTCGACCGAGAAACGCCCGAAAGTGGTCTAGCTCTCAACCTGCCGGCGCTGTTCTTCCAGCGAAGCCAGAATCCTTCGTGTGGCAGCGTCCGCAGGAAAGAACGATTCGATCGCAATCTCCGCCAGCGTAATGTCTAGCGGTGAGCCGAAAACAGTCGTGGTGGTCAGGAAGGTCATCACTCCATACGGCGTGCGCAGGCGGAACGGGATGACAAGATCCGTGAGGGAGAGCGCCCGCTCGGGGCCGGGTGGGGAATCGTTCTGACCGGCCGGGTAGCCTCTGAGTTCCTTGAGCAGCGCTTCGGCGGCCGGATCGCCCCCAACGCTGGACCGGCGCTCCAATCGCTCCAGGAGATGCTGGCGAACCTGGCCAAGGTTCTCGATCCTGGGCGCAAGGCCATCCGGATGCAGCGTCAGCCGGTAAACGGAAATCGGCAGCGCGAGCAGCTCGGGGGCGACACCCGCAATCAGCGGATCGATCGAACGATTGGTGGCAATCACCCGGCCGTGCGCATCGAGCGCCAGTGCCGGATTCGGTTCGTTTCCCGTTAGCACCAAACCAACCGCCAGTCGGGCCGCGTCCAGGGCCGGATCGTCGAGTGATCGTTCCGGAAAGCGGGGCGCGAAGCCGGCGGCGATCAACAAACGGTTCTGCTCGCGGAGCGGTATCTCAAGTTCGCTCGAAAGGCGGAGCAGCATCTCCCGGCTCGGCAGCGCCCGGCCGGTTTCGAGAAAGCTGAGGTGCCGGGTCGAAACGCCGGCGGCGCCGGCGAGTTCGAGTTGACTGAGCCGCCTCCGTTGCCGCCAGCCTCTCAGGAGTTCACCGGTTCGATCCGTGGTTCGTTGCATCTCCACTCCTCCCAGAACCGCCGCTGGCCGAACAATCATTACCTCAGAAGTAATCGACAAGCCGCGGCCTCTGGTCAATGCTGAATGCGACGTCACCGACGGAAGTGGGGCGTAAACAACGGCGTCTGGAGGAACAACCCGTGAATGAGAGCAAGGTCACCGCACTCGCCGATTGCTACATCGACCTCTGGAATGAGCGCGATCCAGGGCAACGCCGCCATCTGATTGAACGCATCTTTTCGGAAACCGGCACCTACCGCGATCCCCTTCTCGCCGGCGACGGCAGGAGCGGGATCGAGGCAATGATCGCGGAGGCGCAGACGCAATTCGGCCACTATCGCTTCCGGAGAACCGGGCCGGTCGATGTCCATCACGACCGGATTCGCTTCACCTGGGAGCTTTCCGACAACGGGGACGACGTACAGGTCGCCGGGATTGACTTCGGCGCCATCAATGGCGATGGCCTTTTCGATTCGATCGCCGGTTTCTTCGACATCTACCCGGGCGGGGAGTGAGGAATACATCATGCAGGATGCCAGTTACACCGCGGCTCGCGACGAGCACAATCCCGTTTTGCGCTGGACCCTGCTCGGGGACGCGGTCGCGGTCGGGTCCACCGGGCTGATCATGTTCGCGGCGGCCGGACGACTGAGCGATTGGCTCGATCTTCCGGCCGGGCTCCTGCGCTGGCCCGGCCTGTTTCTGATTTTCTACGCGGCCACCGTCGGCTGGTACGCCGCCCGACCGGTTTACGCGCGCCGAGCGATCCAGCTGCTGATCGCCGTCAATCTTGCCTGGGCGATCGGTTGCCTGGTGATTCTGGTCAGCGGCGAGGTCGATCCGAACGGCCTCGGCGTCGCTTTCATCCTGCTAAACGCGGTGGCCTGTCTGATTGTCGCGACGCTCGAGGTCGCTAACCTGCCCAGATGAAACCTGGGTTCAGCGATCCTCGCGCGTCCAGTCACCGCTGGCGCCGCCGTGCTTTTCGAGCAAGCGCACCGCCTCGATCGTCATGCCGCGATCGATCGCCTTGACCATGTCGTAAACGGTCAGCGCTGCCACCGAAACCGCGGTCAGCGCCTCCATCTCCACGCCGGTCTTGCCGCGCGTCTCGACGGTCGCCTCGATATCGACACCGTCACCGCGCACGGTGAGATCGAGCGCCACCCTCGTCAGCAGCAGCGGGTGGCACATCGGCACGAGTTCCCAGGTCCGCTTGGCCGCCATGATGCCGGCCACCCGCGCCACGCCGAGCACATCGCCCTTTTCGGCCGTGCCGTTGCGGATCACCTCGGCGGTCTCCGGCCGCATGGTGATGCGCCCGGCCGCGATGGCGATCCGCTTCGTTTCTGATTTATCGCCGACATCGACCATCCGGGCCTTGCCCGATTCATCGAAGTGGGTCAGTTTGTCATTCGCCACGATCGCCTCACTCCCGCTACCAGATTCGCATCGGCGTATCGGTGATGATCTCCGGGCCGCCGCCGGGCTGGATGATCACTTCCTGCTCGATCGCCGCGCCGACCCAGCCGGGAAAGAAGAGGCCCGGCTCGATGCAGAAGCACATCCCCGGCTCCAGCATCGTTTCATCGGCAGCGGTGATGTACGGCAACTCCACCGTTTCCAGGCCGATCCCGTGCCCCATCATGTCGCCGAGGCCATCGAGAAACGGGCTTTCGGCCACGACATCCCGCGCCGCCCGGGCGATGGCGCCCACCGGATTGCCGGCCTGTGCTACTCGCACCGCCGCCGCCGTCGCTTCCAGGGCGGTTTCACAGAGCGCCCGTTCCCGATCGGGCAACGCACTTGACCCGATCGTGCGATTGACGTCGAACTGGTAGCCCTGGAAGGCGCCAATGGCATCGACCACCACGATTTCGCCTGATTCGATCCGCCGATCCATCGCCTGCGGCCAGCGCGAACCAGTTGCGCTCCAGGGTCCGGAGTGCACCCGGAAATAGCGGACGAAATCGGCGCCGTCGCGCATGGCGGCGCTGATCGCCTCGGCGCAGACATCGCGCTCGGTCGCCCGGCCCCGGCGGATCGTTTCGACGGCGGCGGTGATGGCGCTGTCGGCGCAGGCGGCGGCCCGGCGCATCAGCGCTTGCTCTCCCGGGCTCTTGATCGCGCGGACTTTCGCGACCAGCCCTCCGGCCGGATCGAAGGTCGCCGTCGGCAACGACGCACGAATCTGACGATCGATCGGCGCAGGCAGCAGATCATCCCCCGCCACTGCGATCCGTCCATTGGCGAGTCCATGCCCGCGAACGACGTCGATCAAGGCGGCGGCGATATCGGCGGCGGCGCGCGCGTCATCGGCCACGATCAGGTCGCTGCGCCAGCGGCGCGGATCGGTGATCAGCGTGGTCGGGCCGTTCACCGGCAGAAGGAAGAAGGCGTGGCCAAGCCCACGCAACTCGTCCGAAAAGACCGCCGTGGGAAAGGGCGGCAGATGATTCGCGAGGTACGCGACATCACCGGGGCGATCGTAGAAGGAGCGGCCGACCGCCAGTACGGCGTCGTACCCGGACTCCGCGGCGGCGGCGCGCACGCGCGCCTGACGTTCCAGAAACTCGCTGCGTTGAATGGCCGGGGGATCGAGCGGATGACTCACGACGCGCATTACTCCACATGGTTCCGGGTTCCGGGTTCTCGCAAGATTGTACGCGCGGTTCTGGATCTTCTTCGTACGCGGAACCGGGAACCCGGAACTCGGAACCATTTGGCCCCAGCCAAATATTTGACGTAAGCTGGACGAGCGCG
>JADLGF010000169.1 GCA_020849415.1 Thermomicrobiales bacterium | reverse complement strand
GGGCGAGCCAGACGAGCCAGGCGAGGAACGCCGGCAGGCCGAGCATGCCGATCAGTGAACCCTGGAGGGCGGGGATGGCGCCGAGGGCCGCCACCAGGAAGCCGAGCGCCGCGCCCAGGCCGAGCACGTCCTGCCAGGCCGGGATCAGGCCGCTCACCCGCGCAGCGCGGGAAAGCCCCAGCAGCGCCACGCCGATCGCCAGCCCGTTCAGGGTCATCGCCGCGTTCTGCAACTGCCAGAAGATCTCGATCAGGGTCGGTTCCTGGCTGAGTCGATCAACATTCGCGATCAGGACGAGTTCGAAGAGCATGCGCGAGAGGAACATCACCTCGATCAGGATCAGCCCGGTCGCGCCGAGTCGCGCCCAGAAGGCCAATTCGCGCGAGGTCTTGCTGAGGATCGGGAAGGAGCCGGCCATGAAGATGAAGAGGGCGATCACGCCGAACGGCACCAGACCGGCGGCGATCTTCAGCATCGAGAGATTTCCGGTCAGAAACTCGGTGATCTCGGCGGCGGTGGCATCGAAGGCCGGGGGAGACATCGTACCCACCAGCACATTGATGGCGCCGACGAACAGGGCGAAGAAAAGACCGGCGAATCCGGCGACGCGGTGAAGGCGAAATGCCGGGGCGGCGACGGTGCTCGCGGATTCCGGCAAGTACGTTGCGCTCATGGTAGACTCCTTTGTCAACTGAATCGCGTTTCTGTTACTGGAACCAGTTTCCAGTGAGTAAAGATATATTCCATTCCGCGGGAGATGTCAAGCCCCATGTCGACTCACCGACCAAGCCGACGCCAGAAACAGGCCGCCGCCACCCGTCAGGACATCCTGATCGCCGCTCGCAAGCTCTTCGCGGCCAATGGCTACGCCGCCACCTCGATGGCCGCCATTGCCGAGGAGGCGGAAACGGCGATCCAGACGCTCTACGCCAGCGTCGGTCCCAAGCACGCCATCATCCTGGCGCTTGTCGATGCCATGGAAGACGACGCCGGGGTCGACGAGTTCCTGCGCCGGTTCGCGCAAACCAGTGAGCCGCGGGAGATGATCGCGCTGATCGTCGGGCTCTCCCGGCAATTCATGGAGCGCAGTGGTGATGTGTTTGCCGCGATGGCTGCCGCCGCACCGACCGAGCCGGATGTCGCGGCGGCGTGGCAGAAAGCACGCCGGAATCACGCGTACGGAGCGCGCCACGTCGCCGAACGGCTGGCGAGTCTCGACGCGCTCGATGCCGGCGTCACCGTCGAACGGGCGGCCGATATCCTCGGCGTGCTGAACTGGGGCCTTACCTGGCAGCAGTTCATTCGTGACCACGGCTGGTCGATCGATGAGTGCGAAGCCTGGCTGACCGAGACGTTCTGCCGGCTCCTGCTCAAGCCAACGGCGCGCTGACCGGAGTCGTCATACAATCGCCGCACAACGATCGAATCTTGAGAAAGAAACGAGGGGCGTGGTGCGGATTCGGAGAGTGCGGGCGATCGGGCTGCGGGGCGCAACCCCCGAAGGCGGCTGGAGCGCCGAGCTGCAGGAAGACGATTCGGTTCACACGCTGATCCTGGTCGAGACCGACGAGGGGATCACCGGCGCCGGTTCGGTGTTCACCAACGTCGGGCTCGTGCAGGCGGCGCTCGATGTGCTCGCGCCGCTCTACACCGGCGAACGGGCCGATGAGCCGGAGCGGGTCTCAGAAAAGCTCCACCAGAACACCTTCTGGCTCGGACGCGGCGGCTCGATCACCCACGCGATCAGCGGTATCGACATCGCCCTCTGGGACATCCTCGGCCAGTCGACCGGGCAGCCGGTCGGGCGCCTCCTCGGCGGGCGCTACAAGGAGCGGGTGCAGCCCTACGCCTCCCTGCTGATGGATCAGCCCGATCCCCTGCGCGATCACCTCCTCGCGATCAAGGCGCAGGGATTCCGCGCCTTCAAGATGGGGTGGGGACCCTTCGGCCGCGTTTCCAATCAACTTGATGAATTGATCGTGAAAACCGCGCGCGACGCGGTCGGCGATGGCGCCCGGTTGATGGTCGATGCCGGCGGCAGCGATGCGTACTGGTCGCAGGGGTACAAGTGGGCGCTCCGGACCGCCGACATGCTGGCGAGTTACGGCGTCGAGTGGTTCGAGGAACCGCTCAAGCCCGATGCGCTCGATGATTTCGTGGCGCTGCGTCGCAACGCGCCGCTGCCGATCTCGGGCGGCGAGGTGCTCACCCGCCGCCAAAGCTTCCTGCCCTGGATCACCGCCGGCGCCTTCGACATCGTCCAGCCCGATGTCACCAAGGTCGGCGGCATCAGCGAGGAACGCCGCATCGCCTGGCTCGCCCAGGAGCACGGCATCAAGTTCGTGCCGCACGGCTGGAACACGGCGCTCGGCCTCGCCGCCGATCTCCACCTCGCCAGCGCCTTCCCCGAAACCGATCTGGTCGAGTACATCGCCGGTTCCGCCTACGTCGACGATCTCACCGTCGAAGGCTTCCAGCTTGACGCCGACGGCATGCTCACGATCCCCGACCGCCCCGGACTCGGGGTGACGCTCGATCCGGACAAGGTGGAGAAATACGGAGGCGTGAGGATTTAGAACCCTCACCCCCGGCCCCGCGACCCAGAGGGTACCCCGCGCTGCGGCAGGAGAGGGTAGCCATCGCGGAAATTGGCCGTGGCCCCTCTCCCGTCGCAACGGGAGAGGGGTTGGGGTGAGGGTTTTACAGGAAGACAAGGAGCAGGAAATGGCGAAGAAAGCGAAGCCTGAACTGATCGACATCAAACCGGCCGCGCCCGATCCGTGGCCGGCGTACGCGCAAAACGGCGGCAAGCCGGTCCGGATTCGCGATGTCAAGGTGATCCTGACCGCGCCCGATCGCATCCGCCTTGTGATCGTGAAGGTCGAAACGACCGAACCGGGCCTCTACGGCATCGGCTGCGCCACCTTCACCCAGCGACCGCTGGCGGTGGTGACGGCGATCGAGGAGTACCTCAAGCCGTTCATGATCGGCCGGGATGTTCACGATATCGAGGATGCCTGGCAATCGGCGTTCGTCTCCTCCTACTGGCGGAGCGGGCCGGTGCTGAACAACGCCATGAGCGGCGTCGACATGGCGCTCTGGGATATCAAGGGCAAGATCGCCAATCTGCCGGTGTACCAACTCCTCGGCGGCAAGGTGCGCAAGGCGGCCTGGGTTTACGTGCACGCCAGCGGCAACGATTTTGCCGAGGTCGAGGAGGACGTTCAGCAGTTCCTCGATCGCGGCTTCAAGTACATCCGCTGTCAGGTGGCGGTGCCGGGTTCGGCCACGTATGGGGTCGGCCACAAGGTGAAAGGGCAGGCGCCCGCGCGCACCGATCACCTCAGCCCGGCCCAGGCGCCGTGGGACCCCGAAGCCTACGTTCGGATCGTGCCGAAACTCTTCGATCACATCCGCGGCCAGTTCGGCGAAGAAATCCAGCTCCTGCACGATATCCACGAGCGGGTCTCGCCGATGCAGGCGATCAACCTGGCGCGCGATCTCGATCAGTTCAAGCTCTTCTTCCTCGAGGATCACTTCGCCCCGGAGGACAACGGCTATTTCCCGCTGATCCGGCAGCACTCCACCACCCCGATCGCGATGGGCGAGCTGTACGTCAATGTCCACGAGTACCTGCCACTGATTCAGGAGCGGCTGATCGATTACATCCGCGTGCACATCTCCGATATCGGCGGACTCACGCGCGCCTTCAAACTGGCGGCGCTCTGCGAGTTCTTCGGGGTGAAAACGGCCTGGCACGGACCGGGCGATGCCTCGCCGGTCGCGCACGCCGCCAATCTGGCGCTCGATCTCGCCTGCTACAACTTCGGTATTCAGGAGAGCTACCTCTTCCCGGAGAACACGCAGGCGGTCTTCCCCGGGTGCCCGGAGATTCGCGACGGCATGATGTGGAGCAACGATCAGCCGGGGCTCGGCATCGATATCGACGAAAAGCTGGCCGCGAAGTTCCCCTTCCCGGAGGCGGCGTTCAACGGCGCCTGGCCGGCGGTGCGCCAGCCGGACGGGACGGTGATTCGGCCGTAAGGCCGAAGGTTCCGAGTTCCGGGTTCTGCGTTCGGGGTTCTGCGTTCGGGGATCGGGGTTCGGAATATCTGCGCTGGTCTTGTGCATCTTGTGTGGCGCTGGCGCATAATGGACATAACCAATTCCATTATGCGACGGATGGCGCGTGCAAGGAGACAGGGCATGTACG
>JADLGF010000168.1 GCA_020849415.1 Thermomicrobiales bacterium | reverse complement strand
GGCCGAAGCGGGTGCTCGATACGCCGATCGCCGAGGGTGGTTTCACCGGCGCCGCCATCGGCATGGCGATGATGGGGATGCGCCCGATCGTGGAAATGATGACCTGGAACTTCTCGTTCCAGGCCTCTGACCAGATCATCCAGAACGCCGCCAAGCTCCACTACTTCTCCGGCGGCCAGGTGTCCGTGCCGATGGTGATCCGCGGCCCGAACGGCGGCGGTGTGCAACTTTCCGCCCAGCACACCCACAGCCTCGAAGGCTTCTACGGGCACTTCCCGGGTCTGCGCGTTGTTTCACCGGTCACGCCGGCGGACGCCAAGGGGATGATGCTGACCGCCATTCGCGAACCGAATCCGGTCGTCTTCCTGGAGGCGGGCGCGCTCTACGGCACCAAGGGCGAAGTACCCGATGGTGACGAAGGCGTACCGTTTGGCAAAGCCCGCGTGGCCAAAGAAGGCAAGGATGTTTCCCTGATCGCCTACGGGCGGCAGGTGAACATGCTGTTGCGCATCGCCGATCAACTCGAAAAAGAGGATAAGATCGACGCTGAGGTGATCGACCTCCGCGCGATCCGCCCCTTCGATGAAGAGACGATCGTCAATTCGGTGCGAAAAACGCACCGCGCGGTGGTCGTGCAAGAGCAGTGGCGCTGGTTCAGCGTGGCGAGCGAGGTGGCGGCCATCATTCAGGAGCAGGCATTCGATGATCTCGACGCGCCGGTGGCGCGCGTCAGCGGTCAGGAGGTTCCGGCGCCTTACGCGCGGAATCTCGAACTGGCCGCTTTCCCCAGTGATCAGCAGGTAATCAAGGCAATTCGTCAGGTGCTCTACCGGGAGGCTTAGTAACGTGCCAACGATGATCATGCCCAAGATGGGCGATGGCATGGAAGAAGGAACCCTGCTCCGGTGGCTGAAGCAGGTCGGTGAGGACGTGTCGGCGGGCGATCCGATCGCCGAGATCGAAACCGACAAGGTTTCGCTCGAAATCGAAGCGACCGAAACCGGCACGCTGAGCCGCTATCTCGTTGAAGAAGGCGCCACGGTGCCGATCAACACCCCGATCGTGGTGATCGGCGAGGATGACGGCGCCGCGGCCGCTCCGCCGGCTGAGGCTCCAAAGGCGGAAGCTCCCGCGCCCGCCGCTGCTCCCGCGCCGACACCAGAACCGGCTCCCGCGCCCGCTCCGGTCGCTGCCCAGGCGCCGGCGCCGCAGGTGGTCGAGCGCGCTCCGGGTGAGCGCTTCCGCGCATCGCCGCTGGTGCGCCGGCTTGCGATCGAGCACGGCCTCGATCTCGGCCAGATTCCGGGCACCGGTCCCGGCGGCCGCATCGTCAAGGACGATGTGATGCCGTACATCAACGGCGCCAAGCCCGCTCCGCGCGCTGCGGCCCCGGCGGCCGCTCCGGCTCCCGCCGCTGCTCCGGCGGCGGTGGCTCCGCAGGCGCCGGTCGGCCGACCCGCCGGCGAGGCGAAGGAGATGAGCCGCATTCGCAAGACCACCGCCAAGCGGATGGTCGAGGCGAAGCAGACCATCCCGCACTTCTACGTCACGATCGAGGTCGATATGACCGAGGCGGTGAAATTCCGCACCCGGGTCAACGAGCAGATCGAGGACAAGGCGAACAAGGTTTCCTTC
Organism: Thermomicrobiales bacterium; assembly: GCA_020849415.1. GTDB lineage: Bacteria > Chloroflexota > Chloroflexia > Thermomicrobiales > UBA6265 > JADLGF01. The sequence goes on along the minus strand of JADLGF010000168.1, from coordinate 4,031 downwards.
AACGATCTGGTCGTGAAGGCGGCGGCGCTGGCACTGCGCAACTTCCCGACGCTGAACCAATCGTACGAAGGTGACACGGTCTACACCCACCGCAATATCGATATCAACCTGGCGGTGGCGATCGACAACGGCCTGATCGCGCCCTTCATTCCGGACGCCGATCAGAAGAGCCTCGGCACGATCGCCCGGATGAGCAAGGATCTGGCCGGTCGCGCCCGCGCCGGCGAACTCGAAATGCACGAGTACCAGGGCGGCACCTTCACGATCAGCAATCTCGGCATGTTCGATGTCGATGAGTTCATCGCCATCATCAACCCGCCGCAGACGGCGATCCTGGCGGTCGGCTCCATCCGCGAACAGCCGGTGGTGAAGGACGGCAAGATCAAGATCGGGCACCAGATGAAGCTGACCCTTTCCGCCGATCACCGCCTGAGCGACGGCGCCGAAGTGGCGCGCTACCTCGGTGAGGTCAAGAAGCTGCTCCAGAACCCGATGCTGCTGGCGGTCGGGTAACGGCTGTTGGCTTTTGGTCGTTGGCTATTGGCGACCAGAAGTCGGGATACGAACGAATTGGGTGGGCGGGCAATATGCCCGCCCACTGTCATACTTGGAACACGGACTGCCAACGTCGCCAACGAATCGTGTAGGGGAAGGTCTTGTGCCCTCCCGCCGGCCGTCAGGCCGGCCACCTCGTAGCGATTCGGGGCGGCTCCAGTTGGAACGACCGGTGTGGTGAACGGAAACGGCCGCCTGCGGGCGACCGCGGGAGGGCACAAGACCCTCCCCTACACGGGTTTGGCGGTGTCTGCCAACGTTGATACTTTGTGACGTCACCGCTCTTTAAACAGGAGGCGCGATGGAGGCGGAGCTGCCGCTGGCCAGATTTCGGCGGGTGTTCAGGCCGCTGAATTTGATCCTGATTCATCAGGGCCTCTGGGCGCTGCTGTTGTTGGGGGCGGATGGGCCGCGTATCACCGATCCCGGACGGTTGCCGTGGGATTGGTGGGCGATTCGCACCGGGTGCGCGGCGCTGGCGATCGCGATCGCCCTGCTCTACCTGCGCCGCATGTCGCCGATGCAGCACCCGTTGAGCCGGATTCTGCCGGGCGACCGTCCTTCCTCCCCACGCATGCAGGCCGGGTTCGCCGTGCTCGGACTGGCGCTGATGCTCACCGTCGCGCGCCTGCTTACGGAATCCCCGCCCGAAATGGCGCTGAAGATCGTCGCGTTCGGCGCGATCGATGCCCTCGCCTACCAGCTGATCGCGTTCGGGATTGCGTTCTCGCTCTACGACGCCGCCGGATGGGGATTGGGCGCGGTCATCGGCTCCTTTGCGCTCTCCTGGGGCCTTCGCGATCTGATTCTGAACATCATCGGCGACAACCAGAGCGCGTTGCTGTTCGCGCTGGTCGGCGGCGCGATCACCGGCGCGTTGATCGGACTGGTTTCGATCGGGCTGCGCAAATGGCCGGGCGGTTTCTGGATCGCCTGGGCCGCCCAGTTCATCGTCATCACCCTCATCGCCGGCTTCGCCTGACGACGGTCTGGCTCCGAACTGCGACCTCAGTACCCCGAACCTCGTTAGCCGTTGAGCCAGACGGGGGCGATGCCGAAATCGCCCTGGATCGGTTCACCGCTACCATCGAGCGGCACGAGATAGATGCGGAAATTGCGCTCGGAGCGGGGTCCCATCACCCGCGCCACCGCCGCCCAGCAGCCGTCCGGCGATAGGGTGGCGCTGACGGCGCGACTATCGAGCAGGCGGAAGGCGCGGCCGGTGCGGTTATCGACCGCCTCGTAGTTCTGGCGGGTGCCGATGATCGAAGGAATCAGCGCGAAGCGTCCCTCGCCCGGCTTTACCACCGGCGGCAGGTAATTGATGCCGTCGATGGTTGTGAGCAGCGGCGTGGTCACGCCCCGTTCGAGATCGAGCGAGTAGTAGGTGAGCCCACCCTGACTCTGCGCGACCACCGCCGTCACCCCGAAGACCAGCCAGCGCAGGCCATCGACCGGGGTGATCGGCCGGAGACCAATCAGATCGGGCAGCTCCGAGGTCGAGCCGGTGCGGAGATTGACGTAGCGCCACTCGCTTCCCTCCGGTGTGCGCACCTCGTAGGCAAGCCGGGTGCCGCCCGGCGCCATGAGCACCGTGCCGGGATCACCTTCGACCTGCGCGATGTGACTGCGCGCGAGGTACCGGAGTTCGAGCAGATCGAGCGAGCCGGGGGTGGCGAGAATCAATGCATCGCCGTTCGGTAACGGGGTGGCGCTGATCAGGTTCTCCACCTCCGCCACCTGACGCGGGCGGTAACGGGCGGTGTCGTAGAGCACGATGCCGGTGTTGCCGTTCTCCAGCGGTTGCAGATAGACGAGCGGGGAGCCCTCATCGGCGAGGAAATGGAAGCCGGAGAGAACCGCGGGATCACCGATGAGCCGGTCACCGGCCGGACGATCGGTCGGAATGATCAGCACGCTCCGATCGGTGACCAGCAGCACGTTGCGATCATCGGGTGAAACGGCGGCCGAAACCAGCGAAACGGTGTCGTCATCCTCCCGCTCGCGGGCAATGGCGAGCAGATCGGTGGCGACACCGTCACTGAGATCGACCAGCCAGGCGGTTCGCTGCGGGACATCGCTCAGCACCAGGTAGCGGCGGCCGGCGCTCGCTTCGGTCGCGGGCGTCGGGAAATTGAGCGCGCCGATCTGCGCGCGCGGGATATCGAGCGGATAGCGGAAGCCGCGGCGGGCATCGACAACCTCGATCCGGTTGACGGTACCCTCCGAATTACTGGTCAGCACGATCACGCGGCCCGGATAGTTGGTGGGGATGGTGCGCACCGGCACGCCATCGAGATTGATCACGCGCTGGCGTTCGCCCGACTGATTGGCGACGATGAGCGCGCGGTTGGGCGTGGTGCGTTCGGAGTTGAGCGACTGGTAGACAACGAGTCCGTTCTCGCCGGCGCGCGAACAGGCGGGCGGATTGTAGAACCCATCGGAAACGGCGACCCCGCCGGTGCCATCCTGCGCAATGGCGGACGAGGAGGCGACGATGGGCACGATCAGCGCGATCAACAGGGCCAAACTCAACCGGCGTTGCCAGACGCCGATCGCGGTTCGAGGCCGGGGCATGCGGTGTCTCCTTGATTGCGAGCCGGCGACGCCGGGCTTGCAGCCATCCCGTCGTCGCCCCGTGCCGTTCAGGATAACCCGTTGCGACCGGGCGGGGCCGGGTCACGCTGGTAGCCCGGCGCGCCAAAACGGCAATCAACCGGCCGGTTTGGTGGCCATCACCCCGTACATCATCGGGATGTTCGGGCGGTCATCCGGCGTGGTGAAGCGGCGGCCGGGCAGCTCCTTGAAGCCGTGGAAGGGCGTGAACCCGTTCGAGTAGGGATATTCGCGCAGCGTACGGAGTTCCAGACCGGCGTCGAGCAGCGCGGTGACCACCTCGGCGACGCTCCAGGCGAATTCGACGCTCGGTTCGGGGTTCTTGAAATCGACGACGCCCGTTCCGGATCCGGCCGGAGCGAGCGTATCGCCCATGAAGCCGACGTAATCGCCGATCCCCTCGCTCCAATCCTCCCGCTGCCCGCCGATGGCGTTGTAGCGGGGCGTCCAACCCTCCTCGAGCGCCTGCAGCGACGGGTGGAATTCGACGAGCGCGAAGCGTCCACCCGGTTTCAGCACGGTCGCGATGCCCTTCGCCCAGGTCGAGAGATCGGAGAGCCAGCAGATCGCGCCGTAGGAGGAGAAAACGATGTCGAACTGCTCGCCTCGTTCGGTGGCGGCAGCCAGCCAGTCGTACACGTCATCACGGTGGAAGGCGCCAGGAATGCCGGCATCGGCCGAGAGTTGCCGCGCGACCTCAATCGCGGCGTCGCTGATATCGACGCCGGTCACGTCCGCGCCGAGCCGGGCGAAGGAGAGGGTGTCCTGTCCGCAATTGCATTGCAGGTGGAGCAGGCGTCGGCCGGTGACATTCCCGGCAAGTTCGAGTTCCTCAGGATGGAGGGTGCTGCCGCCCGATC
>JADLGF010000167.1 GCA_020849415.1 Thermomicrobiales bacterium | reverse complement strand
TGGTATCGATGTATTGGCCGGCGCGCTCGATGACGACCGAAATCTCCTCACCGGCGTGACCACGGGTGAAATTGGCGACTTCCTCGATCGTTTCGACCGCCTCGCCGTTCATGCGGACGATGCGATCGCCCGGCATCCAGCCCGCTTTCGCGGCGGGTGATCCGGCGGCGACGCTCCCCTGCGCATTGTGGATGTAGACAGAGGTGTGGGGGACGCCCTGGAACCCGATCACCGCGATCATCAGCACGACCGCCAGCAGGAGATTCATGGCGACGCCGGCGGTGAGGAAGAAGGCGCGTTGCAGCGGCGGTTTCGAGTTCATCGAATCGTCGCTCATGTCACCGGCATCTTCACCCTTGACGCGTACAAACCCGCCGAACGGAATGGCGTTGATCGACCAGATCACCCCGTTCCGTTCCCGCCCGTAAACCCGGGGCGGAATGCCGATGCCGAACTCCTCGACCTTGACGCCGCAGAGGCGCGCCGCAAAGAAGTGACCGAGTTCGTGAACGATGATGAGGACCGCGAGAATCGGGATGATGTAGAGGGCGTTCGAAGACACTGCGTTGTGCTCTCCGGGAGCGAGTTCGACCAGGCGAACCACGTCGCCTCAAGATCGTCGCGCCAATGGTAACCGACGGCGCGGAGCGCCGGTGTTCCGGGTAACTGGTTCCGGGTTCCGCGTACGAATTGGCTGGAATCTGGAAGATTTGAAGGTGTGTTTCCGAGGGTTCAAAACGCTCGGCCAAGTTAGACGAAACCCCTGCGGGGTTAGGACGATCACCGTCGTGCCCTAACCCCGCAGGGGTTTCGTCTAACTTGGCCCATGGATTCGTTCTTGGGCGCTCCGCGTCGGACTATTCTCCGGAACCCGGAACCCGGAACCCGGAACCCGGAACCCGGAACCCGGAACCCGCTACCCCTCCCGCCACATGTACGGCAGGCTCCAGAGGAAGCCGTAGCCGTTCGGGTAGAAGTTGTGGATCGTGCTGCTGTAGCCGGTGCGGGCGATGCCGAATCGGATCGGGCCGACCGGCTGCTGCTCCCAGACGATCTGCGATTGCGCGATCAGCAGCTCGTTGCGAACCGCCGCATCGAACTCCCGCTTCTGCTGCTCGTCGAGTTCGTCCCACGTTTGGTCGCAGAAGCCGGCGAAGTTGAGGCCGTTCTCGATCTGGTCGCAGCCGAAGAGCGACGTCTGATTGCCGTCCGAACCGAGCGAGAAGGCGAGGAAGGCGAGATCGAAGTCCTTCCCCTCAAGGCGTTCGCGGAGCAGTGAGAAGTCAACGCCATCGAGCTTGACCGAAATGCCGACCGCTTTCCATGCCTCCTGCAGGTAGGTGACGATCTGGGTTGTTGTCTGATCGCTCGAGGCGTAGACGAGCGTCAATTCGAGCTTCACGCCGCCCCGATCGAGGGTGCCGTCGTTGTTGGTATCGCGCCAGCCGATTGAATCGAGCAGTTCGGTGGCGGCGACCGGATCGTAGGTGAGCGTTGGCGTCATCCGATCGGGCGCGTACGCCGGGGAGAGGGGTGGCTGCGTGCCGACCGCCGCCTCGCCGAAGCCGTAGAAGATGTTCTGGGTGATCGAGTCGCGGTCGATCGCCATCATCATCGCCTGCCGGACCTCTTGCTCGCGTAGTTGCTGCGGTCCGTCGGGTCCGATGTTCGACATATAGAGGGTGATCTGGAAGAACTCGTAAATCTCAACCTCGAGATCGGGATCGTTCTGGATGCGTTCGGTGTCAGGCGCCGGGATGATCTGCAGGATGTCAGTCTCGCCACTTTCGAGCGCGATCACCGCCGCATCGGTATCAGGCAGGATGCGGAAGATGACACTCTGCAGGTTGGCCGGGCCGTTGTAGTAGTCATCGTTGCGGGTGATGGTGATGTGATCCCCCTGCACCCACTCCCCGAGTTTAAACGGTCCGCTGCCGACCACCCTGGCCGGTTCGGAGCCGTTGCTGCCGCCGTTGACTGACCAGGTCGCGAACGGCACCGATTCCCAGAGGTGCTTCGGTACGATGAAGATGCTGCCGGGGCCGTTCTGCAGGAACGACACGAACTGATCGCGCGCGGTCACCTCGAAGGTGTGCTCGTCGATCACCCGGTACGATGCGATGTTTTCCCGGAAGAGCGCGGTGTAACTGCTGCCGGTGTTGGGGTTGAGCGCCGCGTCGAAGGAGAAGGCGACATCGTCGGCCGTCACATCGGCGCCGTCGTGCCACCGGGCGTCGCGATTCAGGTGGAAGACGTAGGTGAGGCGATCGGGCGACATCTCCCAGTAATCGGCGAGGCCCGGTACGGGCTGACCGTCGATCGGCGAGCCGCCGATCAGGGTTTCGTAGATCGAACCCACCACCTGGATCGTCAGTTCGTCGTTGGCGAGCAGCGGATTGAGCGTGCTGATATCGGCCGATTCGCCGAGCACGATCGTGCCGTCGCGGTTCGCCGGCGCTTCCATCGGGAAGGCCGCCATCAGTTGCGCCTGGAATTCGTCGCGGGTGATCGAGGTGGTCCAGCCGTCGGTGGAAGCGATCGGCGAGGCCGCCGCGATCGGGCTGGCCGCCGGGGTTGCCGGCGCCGGCTCGGTGGGAACAGCCACCGTCGCCATCGGTTGCGCGGTCGGGGTCGGTTCACTGGGCGCGTTCGAACCGCCACCGCAGGCGGCGAGCAGCGTGCCCACCAGGAGGAGCGTGATCAGGAACGGTACGCTCCGGCTGAGACGGCGATAGGAACGGGGCATGAATCGGCTCCAGAGTAGAGTCGTAAGCGGGTTTACGCCCGCGAGGATCAACGCAAGCAGAATGCATTATGCGCGATCGGTGAGCGAAGCCGGCCCATCGCCCGATCGGGCCGGGCCGATCGGTGATATTGGATGCTGGGCCAGCGCGTCGTTATGGGATAAATGGTTCAATGGGAGTCGTGCATGACTGCGTATTCCGGGCTTCACTCCGGTGCGAACGGCGGTGGCTGTGGTTGGCCCGCAACGTTACGTTGTCTTATGATGGGGTGACGCGGATGATCCGACTGGATTCCGCCATAGTTCAAGCCACTGTGTGCGCACGGCGCCGCGCCATTGCGTTGGCATAGTTCGAAATCTCGAAACCCGTTTCGTGACGTATTGTGACCAGTTTGTTGCGTTTGCTTTTTTTTGGTGAACGGCAAACGGTTGGTCAGGTTACGCCCCGGCCCGGATTCGAGAGACACGAAGGGTAAAAATGGACGCGCATCTCGATCGATTCCTGAATATCCTCCAGCAAGAGCGGGGGTTTTCCGCCAACACGATCGTGGCCTATCAAAACGATTTGAATCAGTTTCGCAGCTGGTTGATCGCCGGCGATCTGCCTGACGGCCTCGAGCGGATCAAGCGCTGGAACGATCTCACCGAGCAGCACGTCGGCAGCTACGTTAATGCGATGCGGGACGGCGGCCACTATGCCCCGTCCTCAATCGCGCGCAAGATCGCCGCGCTGAAATCGTTCTGCCAGTACCTGGCGGCCGAAGATGTGGTCGATGTGGATCCCGCCTCGGCGATCATGGCGCCGAAGGTGGAGCGCTTTGCGCCCCGATCAATGACGCAGGATGAGATCGAGCGGCTGCTGTCCGGCCCGATGAATCGGCCCGATTCAACCCGCCCGGAGGCGATCCGCGATCGCGCCATGCTCGCGGTGATGTACTCAACTGGCATGCGCGTGAGCGAGCTGGTGGCGCTCGACAGCCTCGATGTCAATCCGAGCCTCGGCCTGGTGCGCTGCAAGGGACGCGGCGGTCGGGAGCGCGTGGTGCCGCTCAACCCGATGGCGTGCGAAGCGCTGATCAATTATCTCG
>JADLGF010000166.1 GCA_020849415.1 Thermomicrobiales bacterium | reverse complement strand
GACGCTGTCGACCCAGCCGCCGGCGAAGGCGCTGATCAGGCCGATGACCGCGCCGAGGCCGGCCGAGATCAGCGTCACCAGCGTGGCGATGATCATCGCCGAGCGCGCGCCGACGATGATCCGGCTCAGCAGGTCGCGGCCGAGTTCATCGGTGCCGAACCAGTGAGCGGAGCTCGGCGGTTCGGTCATGTGGAAGAGGTCTTGATAGAGCGGATCCTGCGGCGCCAGCGCCTTGCCGCCGATCGCCAGGATCACAAAAACGAGCACGGTTACGCCACCGAAGATCGCCATGCGGTTGGCGAGCAGCCGGTGCAGCGCCGATCGCCACGGTCCGCGGGTGACGTAGGTGCGCTCGGGCAACTGGGCGGCGAAGGCGCGCTCGGCGGCGGTGGTGAGATCAGCCATCGCTCATTCTCACGCGCGGATCGAGGAATCCGTAGAGGACATCGACGACCAGGTTCATCAGCATGATCCAGAACGCGCTGACGATGGTCGCGCCCATGAGCAGGGGGTAATCGCCGGTGCGAATCGCCGAGTAGTAGAGCTGGCCGAGGCCGGGAATGGCGAAGGCGCTTTCAACGAAGATGGCGCCGCCGAGCAACGCGCCGAGCGTCAGGCCGAGGCTGGTCGTCACCGGCGCCAGGGCGTTGGTGAGGATGTGGACCATCATGATCCGCCGCTCGCTCAGGCCCTTGGCGCGGGCGGTGCGGATGTAATCCTGGCCGAGCACCTCGACCACGCTGGTGCGGGTGAGGCGCATCACGCCGAGGAGCGGACCGGCCGCGATGATCGCGGCGGCGATGAAGGTTTGGTAGCTGAAGAAGCCGTGCCAGCCGGTCGGTGTCGCGATCCAGCCGAGTTTCAACACCAGCAGCACCAGCAGCAACGGCGCCAGGACGAACGACGGCACGCTGTGCAGGATCACCGCTACCGAACCGATGGCGGTGTCGGGCCAACGCCGGTGCCATTTCGCCGCCACGATGCCCGAGAGGATGCCGACGATCGCGATCAGGATGATCGAGGCCAGGGCGATCTGGGCGCTGACCGGCAGGGCCCGGCTCAGCAGCTCACCGACCTCGACCCGCTGGATGTAGGAGCGGCCGAAATCGCCCTGGATCGCATTCACCAGGTAATCGCCGAACTGGACGAGAAGTGGCCGATCGAGCCCGAATTGCTTTTCGAGCATCGCCTTGTTCTCGGGCGTCGACCAATCCTCGCCCATGATGACTTCGAGGGGATCGCCCGGCCCGTAGTGGCTGAGCAGGAAGGTGATGAGGGCCAACACCAGCAGCATCGGTATGAACACGAGTAATCGCCGGATGATGAGGGCCCCCATCGCACCTTCCCCTTTCCAGTTACTCAGCCGCGATGTACATCTTGTGGATCGCCGCCTCGAACGAGCCGAGATTGACATCGATGCCGCGGACGCGCGGCTTGAAGAAGCCGGCGGCCGAACCGCGGAACGGCGCCAGGAAGACCGACTCCTCGGAGACGATCTTGTCGATCTCGGTGAAGAGTTCGCAGCGGCGGTCTTCATCGGTCTCGACGGCCGATTCGGTCAGCAGTTCATCCACCCGCGGGTTGCTGTACCCGCTGGCGTTGCGCGAGGAGCCGGTCTGCACGATCGGTCCGATGTAGCTCGGATCGATCAGCGAGACGCCGAAGCTGAGCCGGAAGATGACGCCGCCTTCGACAGCGCGCGCTTCCTGCTGCTGCTCCTCGAGACTGCCGTAGACCTTGCGGATCACCTCGACCTGAACGCCGAGATTCTCCTGCAACTGCTGCTGGATCGCCTGCGCCATTCGCCCCCAGATGCCGGGAGCGGTGGCGCCGCCCGGCTCGGAGACGAGAATCGTGGTCGGTGGGAAATTCTCTGGTCCGCCGTAGCTCGACTCGGCCAGGAATTGTTTGGCGCGTTCGACATCGTAGGTCAGCATGAACTGGTCGTCGCTGCCGCAGGGGAACCAGGCCGGAAGTATCCGCTGCTGCGGGGTAAAGAGCCCGCCGAGCACCGCGGACGACAAGAGGTTGTGATCGATGGCACTGGTGAACGCCTGCCGGACCGGGACCTCATCGAATGGCGCTTTCTCGATGAAGAAGCCGAAGTACCAGGTCGCTTCCACCTGCCGCCAGAAGAGTTCGGCGTGCCGTTCGCTGGCGGGGTCGATCGCCTGGGCGAACTCGGCCGGGGTGGCCGGCACCGAGTCGAGCTCGTCGTTGTCGTACATGACCTGCACGGTCTGCGGATCAGCCACGACCTGATACTGAACCTTCTTGAGCAGGGCCGGCTCGCGCCACCAGTGCTCGTTCGGTTCGAGAGTCATGGTGCCGGTGTCGCCCGGGGTGTATTCGGTGACCTTGAAGAAGCCGGAGGTCACCGGTTCCCGCCACCACTCGGCGCCGCCCGCCTGCACATTCTCGGGCTTCAGCACGCCGGTCTGGTACGACGCCGCCTTGGCGAGGAAGACCGGATCGGTGGCGGTGAGATTGAAGGTGATCGTTTGCGGATCGACGACGACGATCCCTTCGATCGACTCGGCTTCGCCGTTCCGCACCGCCTCGTAGCCGACAACATTGTTGACAATGACATCGGAGCCGATCGAGCCCGAATTCGGATTGGCGTACCAGTCCCAGGTCCACTTCACCTCGGCGGCCGTGATCGGCGTGCCGTCGGAATAGGCGGCGCTCGGATTGAGGTGGAAGGTCCAGCTCGTCAGATCGTCGTTCGTTTCCCACGAATCGGCCACGCCCGGTACGATCTGGGAGCCGATATCGACCCGGGCGAGACAGCAGAAGACGAGGGATTGCAGCGCCCAGCCCGCCGTGGTGTTCGTCGGCGGATCCATGCGGAACGGCGCAGTCTGGAGGAAACGTGCGATCTGCTGATCGTCGGGCGCAAGGTCGGCGTCGGGCCGGGGCGCGGTGGGATCGGGCAGGGCG
>JADLGF010000165.1 GCA_020849415.1 Thermomicrobiales bacterium | reverse complement strand
TACTTCGGTGGTCCTCCCCTGCTGGAAGAGGTCATCCTTCGCCCGATCGTCGATATGCAGGCGCGTATCGCTGCCTTCAAGGCGGGTGAGGTCGATATCAGTAATCGCGAGGAAGACCTGATTTCGACGGCCCAGTTCGCGGAAACCGAGGGCTCCACCGCCTACATCCTGCAAACGCCCTACACCCAGCAGTTCACGCTGAATTCCGAGGATCCCCTCTTCAGCGATGCCAATGTTCGCCGCGCCATCGCCTACGCGCTCGATCGGCCCGCCATGGTCCGGAGCGTGATCGGTGACGAGAATCTCGCCGCGCAATCGGTGATGGGTCCCGGCCACTGGGCGTACAACGATGCACTCGAAACCTATCCGTACAACGTCGACACGGCCAACCAGTTGCTCGACGAAGCGGGCTGGACCCGCGAGGGCGATGGCATTCGCACCAAGGACGGGGTGGAGTTCTCCTTCACCAATTACGCCTGGCGCGACTTCGAGCGGGGCTACGCGCCGTTGATCCAGCAGTACCTGGCGGCGGTCGGCATCCAGATGAACATCGAACAGGTGCCGGACTGGGCGACCATTCAGGAGCACCGCCTCGGCGGCGTGGCCCAAAGCCTCTTCTACGGCTCGATCGACTACGAACCGGGCGAACTGCACCAGTACTTCCACTCCAGCCAGTTCACGCCGACTGGCCAGAATGTCTGGCACTACGGCCATCCTGATCTCGACGCGCTGCTCGAAGCGGGCAACGCCACGATCGATCAGGCGGAACGGATCGACATCTACAAGCAGGTGCAGGCGCATATCATCGATGAGTGCGTGACCATTCCGATGCACGTGCACATCAACAACGTGATCGTGCGTACCGATCGGGTGGCCGGGTATCCGGAGCCGGCCGGCAACTGGCTCGGCGTGATCTTCCCGGACCCGGTGAACATTCACCTGATCAATCCGTAACCCGGTCCGCCGTCTTCACTCGTCTGCCTGAACGACCGGGCCTGTGGATTCAGCCCACAGGCCCCGGTCTGTTTCCTGAGGAGGGACGCCGTGTCCGCGCAGTCATTGATCGTGAGCCGGTTGCTGCAATCGGTTCTGGTGCTTTTGATTGTTTCAATCGGTTCGTTCGTTTTGATGCTCTACACCCCCGGTGATCCGGTGGCCGCGCTGATCGGCCAGCAAACGCAGCGGATGGACCCGGCCAGCCTCGAACAGATTCGCGAGAACCTTGGGCTGAACGATCCCTTTTTCGTGCAGTACGGCAACTGGATGAAGCGCACGCTGCAAGGCGATCTGGGGTACTCCTACTCGCTCAAGCGGCCGGTGACCGAGCTGATCGGCGCCCGGCTGGGCGCGACCCTCACCCTCATCGGCGCGTCGCTCTTTCTCTCGATCTCGTTCGGGCTCACGCTCGGCATCATTTCGGCGATCAAGCGCAACACGATCGTCGATTACATCGTGACCACGCTCGCCTTTTTCGGGAATTCGATGCCGCAGGTCTGGATCGGCCTGATGCTGATGTTCCTCTTCTCGGTCCATTGGGGCATCCTGCCTGCCGGCGGCATGGTCACCCTCGGCCGGGGCGGCGGCGGGTTCGTCGATCGTCTCGAACACCTGATCCTGCCCGCCGCGACGTTGGCGATCACGAACATGGTGGTCTGGACGCGCTATCAGCGATCGTCACTGATCGAGGCGTTCCACCAGGATTACGTGCGCACCGCCCGGGCCAAGGGCTTGCGGGAGCGCACGGTGGTGTTTCGCCACGCCTGGCGGAATTCGCTGATCCCGATCGTGACCCTGCTCGGCAACTCGGCGGTGTTCCTGGTCGAGGGCGCGTTCGTGGTCGAGACGATCTTCAGCTGGCCGGGACTCGGCCGACTCGGGGTCGATGCGATTCTCAAGCGGGACTACCCGCTCGTGATGGGGGTGGTGATTCTCTCGTCGGTGGTGATCATCCTCGGGAACCTGCTCGCCGATATCGCCTACGGCATCGTCAATCCGCGCCTGCGGTCGAAGCACTAGGAGCGGACCGATGGCGACGACGAACACCACCACCCTCGAAGCGGGCGCCTTCTCCCGCAACGCCGGAGCGGGCGGCCAGCACTTCATGGTCGATGTCTGGCGGGCGTTCAAACGTAACCGGTTGGCGCTGGCGGGTTTGATCGTGCTGATCCTGCTGGTCACCGCGGCGATCGCGGCGCCGCTGATCACTACCGGCAAGCCGAACGAGGCCGATCTGCGTCCCGAAATGAACATGGTGGCGCCGAGCTGGGCGCACCCGTTCGGCACCGATGACGCCGGTCGCGACTGGTTCACCCGCTCGATCTACGGCGCCCGGGTGTCGCTGATGGTCGGTTTTTTCGCGATGGCGATCTCGATTCTGATCGGTACAAGTTGGGGGATTATTTCGGGCTTCTTCGGCGGATTCGTCGACACGGTGATGATGCGAATTGTGGAGGTGTTGCTCTCGCTGCCGCTCTTCTTCCTGATCCTGATCGCGCAGTCGCTGCTCCGGCCGAGCATGTGGAACCTGACCTGGGTGATCGGCGTGACGACCTGGATGAACGTCTCCCGCATCGTCCGCGCCGAGACGCTTTCGATCAAAACGACCGATTATCTCGACGCCGCCAACGCGATCGGCGTGCCGCCGTTGCGCCGGATGACGCGGTACATCCTGCCGAACATCATCGGCACGATCATCGTGGCGGCGACGCTGTCGATCGCCT
>JADLGF010000164.1 GCA_020849415.1 Thermomicrobiales bacterium | reverse complement strand
GCGGAGCAGACCGAATCGCGGCGCTGTTCGTATACTCATGCAACGACCGGCGTCGAGAGACGCGATCGACCGTCAGGGCGGGGAGCGGATGTCGCAAGGAAAAGCGCGCGCGGCGGAGAATGGCGCCGGCGGCATTCGTGTCGGATCGATCAGCCTCGAAACTACCCTCTGGATCGTCCTGATTCTGGTGGCGATCGTCACCCGTTTCTACGATCTCGGCTCCCGGGCGCTCCACCACGACGAGGGCCTGCACGCCTACTACTCTTGGCTCCTCGCCGAGGGGCGCGGCTATGTGCACAACCCGTTGATGCACGGCCCATTCCTCTTTCACATCGATGCGCTCTTCTACCTCCTCTTCGGCGATTCGGACGCCGTCAGCCGCGCACCGGCTGCCCTGGCCGGCGTGGTGCTGGTCGGTCTGCCCTGGTTCCTGCGCGATCCGCGCTACCTCAGGCGCTGGGGAGCGCTCGCCAGCAGCCTGTTCATCCTGACGTCGCCCTCGATCCTCTACTTCACGCGCTTCATCCGGCACGATCCCTTCACGCTCGTCGGCGTGATGTTGCTTTTCATCTGCATCGTGCGGTACCTCGACCGTCCGGAACGGAAGTGGTTGATCACCGGCAGCGTGGCGATCGCCTTCCTGCTGGCGAATCACGAGATCGTCTTCGCGAACCTCGTCCTCTTCTTCGGGTTCCTGTACGTGGTCCTTGCCATCGACCGGATTCGGGTCTGGCTGGCTGATCCGGCGCGGCGTAGCGGCGCACTGATCGTTCTTGCCGCGCACGGTGTGGCGCTGATCGGCTTGCCGGTGGTGCTGGTGCTCTCGCCGTCATCGGCGGTCGATGAGATCCTCGACATTCCCTGGCAGAACCCGACCAATCAGGAGCAGATCGATTACTACGAACGGCTCGCCTCGAACCCGCTGGTATTGGGCGCGATCGCCGTCGCCCTGATTTCGCTGGCAACGTTGGTGATCGGGCTGCGGCGCGCGCGCTCCGGAGGCGTCGATGACGGCGCGCCGGCCGGGGCGCTGCTTGGGGATGCGCCGGATGGCGGAGTCGCCGCCGGGGTGCGCTCCGCCTGGCGCGATGCGACGGGCCTCGGTCTGGCGCTGCTGGCGGGTGTCGCCCTCTTCACGCTCCTCTTCACCTCACTCTTCACCCACCTGCCGGGCCTGGCGACCGCCACCTTCGCCACCGATGGCACCCTGCTTTACTGGCTCGGTCAGCACGAGGTGCAGCGCGGCAGCCAGCCCTGGTTCTACTACCTGGTGCTGATGCCTCAGTACGACTACATCGTCACGATCTTCGGCTTCCTGGCGGCCGCGCTCGTGATCGTCAACGCCATCCGCCATTGGCGTGGCGGTGGTGACCGGTCCGAAAACCTGCTCATGCAGGGGCTGCTCGTCACCTGGTTCCTTGGCATCTTCGCAGGACTGTCGTACGCGGGCGAGAAGATGCCGTGGCTCGTGATTCACATCGCCCTGCCCAGCGCGCTGCTCGCCGGCCGGCTGGTCGGTGCGGTGATCGAACGGGCGTTGGCGGAGCGACGCGCCGGGCGGCTCGGGCGTTCCGAGTGGGTACTTGGCGTCGGGCTCCTCGTGGCGGGGGTGGCCTGGGTCACGCTGGCCTCGCTGCTGACCCGCCCCATCGTTCAGCGGAGTTCGAACGACGGACTTGTCCAGCAGGTGTCAGCATGGTCGGTCGATCACTGGTGGTTGCTGGCGATTCCGCCGGTGGGGGCGCTTGTCGCCTTGCTGGTGGCGGTTGTGCTCCGTGGGCCCCAACGCGCCGCGCTCGCAACCACCGCCGCGCTGCTGGTCGGCCTGCTCGTCATGCAGGTCCACGCCGGCGCGCGGATGTCGTATCTCGAGGGCGACGTTCCCCGCGACATGCTGGTTTACACCCAGACCTCACCCGATCTCCCGATGGTGGTGGACGATCTGGCCCGGCTCTCGCTGGAGCTCCACGGGGATCTCAGCCTCGAAGTGCTCTACGACAGCCGGGTGGCGTGGCCGCTGATGTGGTACATGCGCGACTTCACCGGCAAGCGCCTCGTCGGTTCAGGTCCTGATTCGCCGACCGCGCCGGCGTTGATCCTCTCGACCGAGCAATACAATCAAATGAGTGGGCAACTTGAAGGGTACACTGCGTTCGATTACGTGTTGCGCGGGTGGTTTCCGGAGGAGATGTACCGCTACTTCGCCATCGCGCCCGAGCTAGATCCTCCGCGCTCGGCGTGGGGCTCCGCCGAGGAGCCGCACGGCCCCGTGGCGATCGTCGAATCGATCATCGAATCGATCGCCGGGCACGACAATCCGGCCGCGCAGCAGGAACTCTATCGATTGTTCATGCACCGGGAATTGACCAGTCCGAACGGACAGTACCGATTCAAGCTGATGATTCGCAACGACCTCGTGCCGGTGTTCAACGGCATCCGGCTCTGATCCGGCAACGAGGAAGGCAGGGGAACAGGCGCCGATGGCTCAGGAGTACTCCGAACAAGCGGTGAGCGATCCGCTCGATCGAACCTTCGATCTCTCCGTCGTTCGATGGTCGACCATCGCGGTCGTGCTGGCGCTCGTTGCCGGCGCCGCGCTGCGGCTCTTGCAGCTTGACCGGCACGCGCTATCGCCGGTGGAAGCCGATCTGGCCTTCGATGCGTTCCGGTTCTTTCGCGGCGCCGCGCTGCAACCGGGCGAGTCGCTGCCCGTCACGGAGCCGATCGCGCTCCTCGCCAGTTCGCTGAGTTTCTTCCTCTTCGGAGTGACGGATGCCACCGCCCGGGTGGCCGGATCGCTCTTCGGCATCGGCGCGATGCTGATGGTGTTCGGCTTGCGACCGTTCGTCGGCCGGTCGGCGGTGGCGGGCATCGTAACGCTGATGGCGATCTCGCCGAGTCTCGTCTTCCTCTCCCGCACCAGCGTATCGACCAGCGCCGGTGTCTTCGCGCTGACCCTGATCGTCGTGGCCCTGCTTCGTTCGGGCAGGAACGAGGGCGAACGCGAACCGGGCCTCCTTTGGCCGGTAATGACCGGACTCGGCCTGGCGCTGGCGTTCGCCTCTGGTCCGGCGGCGCTAACGGCGATCGTTTCGCTCGCCATCGGGCTTCTGCTCGCCTCGATCAGCGGCGAATCGGCCGCAACCGCCGGGTTGCGCTCGATCATGGCCAATCGCTCCCGGCTGTTGGCCACAATCGGCACCTTCGTCGTTACCACGATTGTGCTCTTCTCCCACTTTTTCACCAGCATCGATTCGCTCGAAGGCGTCTGGTTGACCGTGCGCAATTGGGGTCGGCTCATCGGTACCACCGTCTCGGCCACACCGGGACAGTTTTTCGTTCTCGCAATCGGGCTCTACGAAGTGCTGGCGCTGGTCTTCGCGATCGTGGCCTTCCTGCGGCCACGCGATCCGGAGCGCCGTGAGCTCGGCTCGGTCCTGTTCGGTGGTTGGTTCCTGGCCTCGTTGGTGCTGTTCAGCATCAGTTCAGGACGCGATCCCCACCACACTGCCTACGTCGTGCTGCCGCTGGTGCTGCTCGGTGGTTGCGGTCTTGGGGAGGCGATTGCGCGAGTCGATCCGCTCGGTTCGATGGGTGTCCGCGGCTGGACGTTCGTTACCCTCGGGATCAGCACCGTCGTCAGCTTCCTGGCGCTGCTCGTTCTGGCGGGCCGGATCGGCGATGCGGCGGACTCCCGTCAAGCCTGGATCGATTTCCTCTTCGTGCTCATCGTGATCTTCCTGCCCTTCCTCGGCGGCTCGATCGCACTCTCGCGGCAGGATCAGGTCATTACCGGCG
>JADLGF010000163.1 GCA_020849415.1 Thermomicrobiales bacterium | reverse complement strand
GCAGGCTGTTGTAGACGGGCAGGAGATCGTTGCGCACGTAGACCGAAACGTTGGTCGCCCAGGAGGTGATCGGAGTGGTGAGATCGCGGTACATGATCAGCCGGTAGAGATCCTGCTGGCCCTCCGGTGTCAACTGGTGCCCGATGCTTTCCAGGATCGATTGCACGATGGCGATCGGCCCGTGCGGATTCTCCTCCGAACCCCAGGCGGACCGGTGCGGCGCGAGTTCAGGGGCGATGGCGAACTGGCGGTAGGTGTCCGTTTCCGGGAAGGCCCAGCGCAGCACGTAATCGACCCGCGTGTAGCCGGTGAAGATGGCATCGAGCTCCAACCGGCCTTCAGGGGAGCCGGCGCGATTAACGATCACCACGGCCGCATCGGCCGGAATCGCGTCGGGCGAGGTCGGCGTCTGCAACGTGCGGCTGTTCGGGAAATCGCGCAGGTACCACCACATCGGCCAGGTGGCATCGCCGCCGAAGTAGATCGGCAGGGAATCATCCCCGGTCACGTGCGCGGAAAGCGCCGCGAATTCCTCGGCCAGCATCGTCACATCGGGCGAGGTCTGCGTGTAGATGAGCATGTCGCGCGGGACATCCCCCTCCAGAAAGGTCATTCGCCAGCCGGCGTGAACCTGGAAAAGTGAGAGTCCGAGCAGCAGCGCGGCGCAGAAGGTGAGAATGGCGCGCTGCGGTCCGCGCCAGATCACCAGCGCCGCCGTGATCAGCAGCGCCGCGATCGGGGGCAGCGCCAGCAACCACCAGTGATCGAGCGCCCAGGTGGTTTGGGTGCGGATGAGATCGTCGCTGGTGGTGCGGCTGAGCCGGTTCTGGGTGATCACGGCGGCGAGCGCCAGCCAGGCGCCGCCGGCGATCAGCAGCAGCGCGAACCCGAGCCCCTCCGGCCGGCCGATCTCACCGCGGCGCAGCAGCGGAATCGCCCGTTCGATCAGCTTGCCGACCAGCAGCCCGGCCACCAGGCAGGCCGGTAACGCAATGTGCACGAGCAGCCACGGCATCTTCTCGCCGGCATAGGAGAGCCCGGCGAAGATGCCGAGGGTCCAGATCGCCAGCATCCCACGGAAGCGGAGATTCTCGCCGGGACTCCACCGCCCGAAGCCGGCGCCGATGGCGCGCACGCCGATCGCCACCGACGCGCCGAACCCGAAGAAGAGGGGGATCAGCTCGTACTGCGGCATCATGGTGATGAAGTAGAACCAGGGTTGCCCGCCGCGCCGGACATCGTGCTGACCCAGCCAGTAGAGCAACGTGCCGTTGGTGGCGATGGTGGAGGAGGCGAGTCCGCCCAGGTTGGTGAAGAGCGAGGTGAAGAGCAGCACGAAGACGGCGACACCGGCGGTGACCGCCGCCACCAGTCCGGCCGCATCGTGCCAGGCGGCGCGCGCTCCGGCCGCGATCGAACCAGCCGGCGCGTCATCGAGCAACCCGGCTTCGTGCTCGCCATCGGATCGGCGCGCCATCCTGAGTCCCGCGATCAACACCCCGAGCGCCGCCAGCAGCACCATCACGGTCATGATCACCATCGGGTTGGTGGCAAGCATCTGGTAGTACTCGATCTGCTGCTCGTTGGTGGGACGCTCCCAGGGAATGGTGAGAATCTCATCGAGGTGACGCTTGGGGGTGAGGAGCGCGATCAGCCCGACCCCGACCACCGCGATCGCGTGCGCCGCGATCACCAGTTGCGCGGCGGTCCGGCGGTCGTCATTCCACCAGACTAGCAACCGCTCCGTCACCATCACTATGTAGAGATAACCAAAGAAGAGCGCCAGGATGGCGAAGATGATCTCGTGGTTGGCGAGCAGCAGCGCCGTGCTCACCGCGCCGGTGATCAGCCAGCGCCGCTCCGGCGTTTCCAGATAGCGCACGATGCAGATGAAGAGCAGCAGGGTGAGGGTGACAGTGAACATGTCGTGCCGGAGGTGCCGGCTGTAATAGAAGATCGAGGGCGAAATGAGGAGGAAGGCGCTCGCCGAAAGGGCACCCCAGCGCCCGAGCAGGCGCGGTCCGCGCAGAAACCAGGGGAGCATCACCAGCGCGATGCCGAACAGCGCCGGCATCAGGCGGGCGGTGGCATCGGACTCCGGGGTGAGAAAAAAGCCGAGCGCGGTGAGGTGGAAGAGCAGCGGTCCGTGCAGCAGCGGGTTGTGGCGGTAGCCAAACCCTTCCAGGTAGCGCCACGAGTAGTAGGCGTGCATCGATTCATCGTGGTGCAGCGCGCCGTGACCGAGATCGTGCAGCCGGGTGAAGGCGGCGATGGCGAAGAGGATAAGGTAGAGGAGGGTCTCCAGCGTGATCGCCGGCCAGCGCACGCCCGAAGCGGCGGCGTCCTCCGTACTCGCGATGTCCGTCGCAATCGTCGCCATCGTGCGTTGCCGTCACTCCCGATCGGTGGCCCGGAGCGTTCGCTGCCCCGCTCGAAAGCAGATGGTACGGGAAGGAGCGTTCGTATGCCGAATGGAACGCGCTACAGTACCGCCGCGGCGCCGGTGAATCGCCGCTGCGCGGGAGGGCGCGATGCTTGTGTTCCTGGTGGCGATCGGCGCGTTTTTCGGGGCGATCGCGCGCTTTCTGGTGGTCGATCGGATCGCCCGGCGCGTTGCAGGCGCTTTTCCCTACGGCACCCTGCTCGTCAATCTCACCGGCTCGTTCGCGCTCGGCGTGATCGCCACCCTGATCGCGGAGCGCTACGGCGGCGATCGCGCGGCATCGCTGTTGCTGGCCACCGGCTTCCTCGGCGCCTACACCACTTTTTCCAGTTTCAGCTATGAAACCGTGCTGCTGCTCGAAGCCGGCGCCTTCCGGCCGGCGTTGGCCAACGTCGTCGGCAGCACCGCCGGCGGCATCGCCCTGGCGTTGACGGGCGTGCTGCTCACCCGGGCGGTGATCTAGATGGCGACCCGAACGATCCCGCCGCTCCGGCTCGCGTTCGCCGTCGGCATCGGCGGTTCCATCGGCGCGGTGGCGCGGTACGGGGTGATCGCCTGGCTCGGCGATGCCGATGCCGCCGCCTTTCCGTGGGACACCCTGGCGGTCAACCTGCTCGGCAGCCTGCTGATCGGGCTCTTCTTCCGCTACTGGCGGTCGCTCCCGCCCGATCGGCGCTCCGAACTGCCCCGGCTCTTCTTCGTCACCGGCGTCCTCGGCGGCTTCACCACCTTCTCGACCCTCTCGCTCGACACGGTCGATCTCGTCCGCCACGCCGCCTGGTCCACCGGACTCCTCTACATCGCCGCCTCGCTGATCGGCGGACTCATCCTCGCCGCCATCGGCTACGGCGCCGCCCGCCGCGGCTGAACGCCGGAACGCCGTGCTGAAACCTTTTCACGTCCTCTTAACCACCACTTGACAACCGGACCACCTTTTTTCAGAATGCAATCAGATGTCTGACAAGCTCAACCGGGATCGCCCCGGTCTTCGATTCGAGGTGACCATGCCCTCGTTTGCGGCAGATGCGCTGCGCACGCTCGTTTCCGACATCGCGGTGGCGGCCGGCACCCCGGCCGATATCGCCGCGCTGTTGGCCGATTCGCTCGTCGCCGCCAATCTGGCCGGGCACGATTCCCACGGCGTGCTCCGCATGCCTCCCTACTGCGGTTCGATCGACAAGGGCGATATCCTGCCCGGCGTCCGGGCGGAGGTGCTCGAACGGAAGCTCGCGACCGCCCGGATCGAGGGCGGCTGGGGCTGGGGCCAGGCCGCCATGCACCTCGCGACCGATGTCGCCATCGAGCGCGCCCGGGAGCACGGCCTCGGCGCTGCCATCGTCCACAACTGCTATCACATCGGCCGCGCCGCCCCCTACGTTGAAAAGGTGGCGCGGAACGGCATGATCGGCCTGATCATGGCCAACGCCGGCGCGGCCGTGGCGCCGTTCGGCGGGCGGGAGCGGGTGCTCGGCACCAACCCGGTCGCCTGGGCGATGCCCCGGGCCGAGGGCACACCGCCCCTCGCCTTCGATATCGCCACCGCCGGCATCGCCGAAGGAAAACTCCGGGTCGCGCGCGCCAAGGGGGAAACAGTCGCGCCCGGTTTGCTGGTGACCAGCGACGGCAAACCGACGATCGATCCGGACGACTTCTTCGCTGGCGGCGCGATCCTTCCCTTCGGCGGGCACAAGGGGAACGGCTTCAGCCTGCTCGCCCAGATGCTCGGCGTCGGCCTGATGGGCGCCAGCGGCCACCGCTTTCGCGGTCCGCTCGGGGTCAACGGTCCGATCATCGTGGTGATCGATATCAGCCTCTTCACCGAACTCGATCACTTCATCGATGAAATCGAGGCGCAGTGCGCGCGCATCAAGCAATCGGCGCCGGCCGAAGGGGTGGAGCAGGTCTATCTCCCCGGCGAAATCGAATTGCTGACGGAGGCGCAACGCTCCCGGGATGGCATTCCGATTCCGGAGAGCACCTGGGCGGAACTCGCCGCCACCGCCGACCGGTACGGCGTCGCCCGGCCGGAACCGCTGACCGGGGCGGTCAGCGCCTGACTCACCTTGCGTGTCGATGCCCGGCGAGGTCCGCCGGCACGAGCGAACCCTGACTGTG
>JADLGF010000162.1 GCA_020849415.1 Thermomicrobiales bacterium | reverse complement strand
GTATTCGGCGCGCGCTGACTTCGGTTGCGTTGCTGTTCACGCTCGTTGCCGGGGTGGCGATCGGGGCCAATGGTCCGTTCGCGGAAGCGGATACGAATCTCGACAGCACCGAAGCGTTCGAGACCTTCGAACAGGTCTGGGACATCATCATGAGCCAGTACGTCGATCCCGATTCGGTCGATCCGGAGGCGCTCATGTACGGGGCGATCGCGGGAATGGTCGAGGCGGTCGGCGATACCGGCCACACCCGCTTCACCAATCCGACCGACGCGGCGCTGCAAGACACCGATCTGCAGGGTGAGTACGTCGGGGTCGGCATTTCGATTGACAGCACCCAGGCGCGGCCGATCATCGTCGATGTTTTCGCCGATAGCCCGGCCGAGAAAGCTGGCGTGGAAATCGGCGATGTCATCTATGAAGTCAATGGCATCGATGTCTACGGCATGCGCACCACGGAGTTGAATTCGGCGTTCCTGACCGGCGATGACGAACCGGTCGTATTGCTGCTGCGGAAGGCCGACGGCGAGTCCGTTGAGGTCGAACTCTTCCGGGCCGTCATCGAGATCGACGAAGTGCGCTGGTGGATGATCGATGACAACATCGCCCACATCCTTTACACCGGCTTCGTGGAAGGTTCGGCCGATGAACTCGAGGATGCGGTGAACGAGGCGATCGACGCCGGTGCCGAGATGTTCATCCTCGATTTGCGCAACAACGGCGGCGGCCGCATCACCGAATTGCTGCAGGTCGTTTCGATCTTCCTGCCGACCGGCACGCCGATCCAGAAGCTGGAGGACCGCGAAGGCGCCACCCAGACCCTGGCGGTCCGCAACGGCAACGATTTCCCCCATCCGATGGTGATTCTTACCAATCGCGGTACCGGATCGGCGGCGGAAGTCACCACCGCCGCCATCAATGAAGCCGGCGTGGCAACCGTAATCGGGGAAGTCACCTCGGGTACTGGCACCGGCTTGGCGAACCAGGAATTCGAAGACGGTTCCCACCTCAGCTACGCCGTGGTGCTCTGGATGACCCCGAGCGGCGAAAGCATCTGGAAGGTCGGCTACCAGCCCGACATCACCGTCGAGCTGGCCAGCGGCATCGATCGGGTGCAGCCGGTCGACGGCGAATCGGTTTCCCGCGGCGCGATTGACGATGGACGCGACACCCAGCTCCAGGCGGCGATCCAGTTCCTGCTCGGCGAACTCGACGGGGATTAGTGCCGGTCGGGCGCGGAATACAGATGCTCGATGTCGAGCCGAAAAACTCCGGAAACCAACGTGGTATTGTTGCCGGCGTGGAACACGGTGAAGTGGTTCGCAACCAGGGAAGGGGACATTTGGGCGCCATGACTTCGAGCGAGCGGCTCCCCGCGTTGGTCGCGCGCTCCTGGCTGCTGGCCCGGCGATTCCAGAAGTTTCTGGTCGTTGGCGCAGTGGGCCTGGCAGTTAACCAACTCGCACTCTGGATACTGCGCGGCAAGCTCGACTTCGCGCTTTTCATCGCCAGTCCCGCCGCCATTTTCCTCTCCATGATCGTGACCTTCACGCTCAACGAGATGTGGACCTGGCACGACCGGGGCACCGGCCCGGTCATCCGCCGGGTGGGGCTCTACTTCCCGATCAACATGGTCGGGCTGCTGATCAACTACCTCGTGCTGCAATTGCTGGTCGATCACACCGGTGCGCACTACCTGCTCGCCAATCTCATCGGCGCCGGTATCGCGGCGATCTGGAACTTCCTCGTCAACAATTCGATCACGTGGCGAGCCGTTGCCGGGGACGAGCCGGTAGCCGATTCACGTTCCGTTGGTGTTCAACACCGCGCAATCGACGATCATTGATGCTGGCGCGACCGCGGCGAGTGACTTCGCTGGCGGACGCGCGGAACGATCGACTCAGGGAGGCCGATTTTTCTATGTCAGTCCACGAGGATACGAATGGGCCGGGCAAACCCGGCATGACGCTGGTGATGGGCGCTGGACCCGGCGGGCTCTGTTCGGCGTACGCCTTGAGTAAGGCGGGCGCCCCGGCTGTGGTAGTTGAGCGCGCGCCGTTCGTCGGCGGACTCGCTCGAACGATCATCAAGGAAACCGAGCACGGCACCTTCCGGTTCGATATCGGCGGGCACCGCTGGTTCACCAAGAGCGATGAACTCAACGAGATCTTCCGGGAAGTGGTTGGCGAGGAGCTGCTCTGGGTGAACCGGATCAGCCGTATCTATTTCGACGGCAAATACGTCGATTACCCGCTGAAGATCAGCAACGCGCTCAAGGCGATCGGACCGGTCACCTCCGCCCGGGCGATGCTCGACTACGGCAAGCAGCAGGCGGATCGCAAGATCAACCCGCGCGAAGTCGTGTCGATGAAGGATGCCTACATCGATCAGTACGGCGAACTGCTCTACAAGCTCTTCTTCGAGCGTTACTCGGAGAAGGTGTGGGGCCGGCCGTGCGATGAGATGAGCGGCGACTGGGTGAATCAGCGTACCAAGGGAATGAGCATCATGACCGCGGTCAAGGACGCCGTCGTTCCCTCCAAGGGCAAGGTCGTTTCGCTGATCGATGAATTCATGTATCCGAAGTACGGCTTCGGCCGCTTCTCGGAGCGGATGGCCGATGGCATCGAGCGGATGGGGAACGAGGTTCGCCTGAACGCCGGCGTCGAGAAGGTGCACCGCGAGGGGAACCGGATCACCGCGGTCACGCTCGCCACGCCGGACGGTCCGCAGCGGTTCGAGGCGGAGAATTTCATCTCATCGATTCCGTTGACCGTGCTGGCGAAGATCATAGAGCCGGCCGCTCCGGCCGAGATTCTCGAAGCCGCCGATTCGCTGACCTTCCGCAACGTGATCACGGTCAACCTGATGCTGAAGAAGCGGCAGGTGACTGATGACACCTGGCTCTATGTGCACGACCGGAACATCCTCTTCGGCCGCTTCCACGAGCCGAAGAACTGGTCGCCGGCGATGGTGCCGGGCGATGAGTACACCTCGCTCGTGATCGAGTACTTCTGCTCCTTCGGTGACCACATATGGTCGATGACCGAGGAAGAGCTGGTCGAGCGGTCGGTGAAACACCTGGTCGAGGATATGAAGTTCATCACCCGTGATGAATTCCTCGAAGGCTTCATCGTGCGAGCGCCGCGCGCCTACCCCTCCTACGTGATCGGCTACGAGAAGCCGCTGGAGATGATCAAGGAATTCATCGATCAATTCGAGAATCTCCAGATCATCGGCCGCTACGGCACCTTCCGTTACAACAACTCCGATCACTCGATCGAAACCGGGTTGCTGGCGGCCAAGAACGTGCTGGGCGGCCACTTCGATCTCGATCAGGTCAACGCTGATCAGGAGTACCACGAAATCAAGCGCGTTCCGGCGCCCGCCGGACATGCCGCCACGAGGTAACCGATGGCCGAAGGGGAGCGCGCGGCCGTTCAGACGAGCGTCACGTCCGAGCCTGCCCAACGGCGGATTCGGATGGACGGTCCGTTCTGGCTGGCCGTGCTCCTCTCGGCAGGCGGGCTGATCTTCCTGCTGGTCGGCTCCGTCACGGTGATGCCCTGGATTTCGCGAGAACGCGAGTCACGAACGATTCGTTCGATCTGGCTGGCGTTCTCGCGCAACCTGCCTGATCTCGGTCCCGACCTCTTGGTGAAACTAGGCTTCTGGTTTTTGCTGGGAGCGATCGGGATCCTGATGGCTGGGCTGATGGTGTTCGCATCGACGGTTCGGGACGAACCTGAACCGGATACCGAACCTCCGGCGTGACCCGCGATTCGATTCGTTCCCCAAGGATCCACACACTCGGCTGGCTGATCGCCTTCGCCGGACTCGTTCTCCTCGTCATCGACCGCTTCGATCTGCTCACGATCTGGCACCGTGTCGAATTGCCGGACGGGAGCGTAGTCAGCGTCGCCAACGGCTGGTACACCGTCGATCACCCGTTTCACATCAGCCGGGCGCACTCGCTGCTGGAATCGCTGCGCAGCGGTGAACTGCTGCGCTGGTTCGGGGAGCATCAGGGCGGTTATCCGGCCGAGTTCTACCCGACGGGCGCGGCGTGGTTAGACGCGGCGATCTGGGCGCTGACCTTCGGCCTGCTGCCGGTCGAGGTCGTGCACAAGCTGCTTATCGCCCTGATCGTGCTCACTCCGGCGTTCGTCTTTTTCTGGTGGGCGAAGCGCGATCGTCGTTCGCCCGGAATCGCGCTCCTGGCCGGCGCCGGGCACGTTGTCATCGCCGGCGAGTGGTGGAGCGGCGGCTGGACCGAGGTCGTGCTCTGGGGCCTGGTGACGAACGTCGCCGCTCAAACGGCCATCCTCGGTACGGTGGCGGGAGTGCACGGTTGGCTGGCCAACGGACGCTCGCGCGATCTCGGTTGGGCGGCGCTCTTCGCCGGTCTGGCGCTCGGGATCAATCCCCGCACGGCGCTCGGTCTGGTCGCGATCGGATTGGCGGCGGTGATCGTCGCCCTGATGAGGCCGAATTCAGCCGGCTTCAATATCGTTTTCCGACGGGGACTTGTTCTGGTCGGACTCAGTTTCGCCGCGGCCGCGCCAGTGCTGATCTCGTTGATTCGCTACCGCGATCTCTACTATTTCGTTCACTACGAGGAGTACGCCGATCTCGCCGCCTGGTGGGAGTCGTCGCAGCGGGCGCTCTGGACCCCGATCTTCTGGCTGGCGTTAGCGGGATTGGTGAGCGGCCTGGTGCGGGCCAATCGGCCCCTCACCCGCACCGTCTCCCTCGCCGCCGCCATCTACATGGCGACAACCGCCGCGATGGTCGTCAGCGGCGCCGGCATCTTCGATCAACTCGAACTTACCCGCCTCATGCCCTTCCAGCGCCTGCTGCTTTTCTTCCTCGCCGCAATAGCTGTCAATGACATCATCGAGTTGGCCATCAGCGCCCTTCGTGGTGTGGGGCTGCGGAGCTTGTCTCCGCCCGTCCTGGTGACTGATGGAAACGGGTCGTATGTAGAGGCCGATTCAGATCGCACGACATCGTTGGTGCGCAACGAGACGGGCGGACACAAGGTCCGCAACCCTGCACCGGGTTTGGCGACACCCTGGATTGGCTTGGTGATGGCGGTGTTCGCCTTCGCTTTGGTGTTCAACGTTGTGCTGGAACCGGCGGGATGGGTACCTGAGGAGCAACGCGGATTGCGGCCGATGGGAAGCTCCGCGCAGCCGGCGACGGTCGATCTTCAGCGCGCCGTGGAACTGGCCGATGCCACAGCGCCAGAGGGGACGGCGATTCTCGTGCTCGGTACGGTGCTCTCCTGGCATCAGGGGTTGACCGCCCCCATGTGGAGCGAGCGCCGCTTCTTCTACGATGACTGGCTCTGGTACTGGCAGCGCGATCACGTCG
>JADLGF010000161.1 GCA_020849415.1 Thermomicrobiales bacterium | reverse complement strand
CACCGGTGCCGTTTCTTGCGCCAGATCGCGGAGATCGCCGGCGCTGACACCGGGAAGATCGCCGAAGAGGATCAGCAGCCGCTCGCTCCCGGAAGCGATGGCGCGTTGCCGGGCGATTTCGGCAGCGGCGATCAATCCGGGCGCCAGCAGTGATTGCCGGACCGGTACGACCAGGTCATCGAGGTCCGCGGCGAACGTCAGCACCTCTTCATCCGCCGAGACGACGAGCACGCGATCGGCGATCTCGGCTTCCCACACCGCATCGATGACCGACGCCAGCATGGATCGGATCAGGTTGGCGCGCTCAATCGAGCTGAGATGGCCGGCGAGTCGGGTCTTGCCCTCGCGGAACGAGCGGAGCGGGATCGCGACGGTCAATCCGGTCATGCCGGCGCTCCGACCGCGAGTGAGCGGGCGAAGTCGAGCACTTCACGGGCGAACCGCGCGCGATCAGCGCCGTCGCCCATGATCGATTGCAGCGCAATCACCCGCAGACCGAGCGCCTCGATGGCCGGCGCGAGATCCGCATCGACCTGATCGATCACGAGACCATCGACAAGCCCGGCGTAAATGCGGGCGATACCGAGCGCGCTCGATTCGTGACCGAGGGTATGGAGCATCTTGTCGGCCGGACCCTTCAGCGCCTTGCCGCCGATGATCGGGCTGACTGCCACCTTCACTCCCCTCGCTCGATGAATCGCCGTTCGCACGCCCGGCACATCGAGCACCGGCGCGATGCTCACGATCGGATTCGAGGGTGCGATCACGATCGTCTCGGCGGTCTCGATGGCGTCGAGCACCCCAGAAGCCGGTTGAGCCGATTCGATGCCGGCGATGCGAACACCGAGCACATCATCCTGCTGCCGGCGCCGGACGAAGTAATCCTGGAATGCGAGTTCGCCGTCCGGCGTGTTGACGATCGTGGCGATCGCGTCGTTCGTCACCGGGGCAATGTGCGAGGCGACGCCCAGGCTGTTACCCAGTTGGGCTGTGACCTCGGCCAGTGATGCGCCTGCGCGCCGCCTGGCGGTGCGCAGGACATGCGTGGCGAGGTCCTGGTCGCCGATCAGGAACCAGGGTTCTTCGCCCAGCCGCGTCATCGCGTCGAGCGCAACGCGCGAATCGCCAGCGATGCCCCAGCCGGTTTCGGGATTGACCAATCCGCTCAGGGTGTAGAGCACCGTGTCGAGATCGGGGCTGATCTGCAGGCCGTGCCATTCGAAATCATCGGCCGTGTTAACGATGACGGACAGGTCGGCCGGATCGATCGCTCCCGCCAAACCGTGCGCCATTTTCGCGCCGCCGACCCCGCCGGCGATGGTGACGATCATCAGTCGTTGCCCTGATCGAGTCCGTGCGTGAGCACCTTGTCAACGGTCATGAGCAGCGTGACCCGCTCTTGTTGACCGAAGCCGGTTTCGACCGCCCGTCGGGCCGCCTCCTCGCCATCGTAGCGAATAGCGAGCCGGTAGATGTCGGCCTGGGCGCGTTCGCGGTCGTCGATGATCTCAATACGACCGGAGAGCGTTACGTACCTCGTCTCGTCTTCGAAGCAGAGGGAGACGGTCTGGTTCTCGCGCAGATTGCGATCCTTGTGGCGACCCAGCTTGGTGTTCATCATGATCCGGTCGCCTTCGAGATCGAACCACATGACCGATTGCTGAATCGTGCCGTCCGGATTGAGCGTCGCGAGCACCGGAAAGCGGTGCTTGCTCATAAGAAAGGTGCGAATGTGATCGGGAAGCGTCATCTCTTCGAGCTTTCTAGCGACCTGCCACCGGCAGGGACTCGGCGAATGGCATCAGCTCCTGCTCGACGATCTCGCGCGACTCGGGCGCATCGACGGCCAGGATACCCATCAGCGCGGTATCGACCCCGGACGCCGCGAGTCCTTCGAGGAACTTGAAGGCTTCGTCCGGGTGCATCGTCCCGTCTGCGCCGGAGCGGGAGAGCGGACCGAAGCCACCATTGCTCGTCTTCTCGATCTCGGCGTAATCGCGACCGAGGTTCGAGCAATGATCCCGCAACACCGCAAGCTTGTGCTGCAACACATCGATGCCGCCACTCACGCCGATGTTACAGGCGTCGCCGTACTGGGCGACCATCCGCAGCGTTTTTTTCTCGCCGCTACCGCCGATCATGATCTTCGGGTGGGGTGAACTGAGCGGCTGCGGAGCGTGGACGGTCTCGGTAAGCTGGTAGTGCTTGCCTTCGAAGGGACCATTGTCACCTGACCAGAGTTGCTTGGCGATCTGCAATTGCTCCTCGAGCCGCTCGAACCGCTCCTTGAGCGGCGGAAATGGCACGCCGAGCGCGTGGTGTTCACGCTCGAACCAGGCGGCGCCGATCCCGAAGTAGGTGCGCCCGCCCGAGAGCACATCGAGCGTGGTTTGCTGCTTGATCGTGATTGCCGGGTGCCGATACGTGACTCCGAGCACCATCTGGCCGAGATTGATCGTTTTCGTTTTCGCCGCCACGTACGAGAGTACGCCGAAGACATCGAGCATCGGATCCTCGAACGGTCCCAACTGCCCGAGTTGAAAGAAGTGATCCATCATGAAGAAGGTCTTGAAACCGGTTTGTTCCGCCCAGACCGCCCGATCGGCGATCTGATCGGCGATGCCGGCCGTTCCCTCATCGTTGAGGAACGTGTTCAACTGCACCGCGAGTTTCATCGATGCGCCTCCTTGCGTCGATTGCGGAGTTCGCGACTCAATACTTCACAAATGTAACTGTTGGAGCGCGCTCCCGGCAAACCGGTCCTCAGCGCCTCAGAAAGCCCCCTTCGCTGTGAATGATCTGGCCGGTTATCCAGTCGGCTTGATCGCTGGCGAGGAAGGCGATCAACCGGGCGGCATCGTCGGGCTGGCCGATGCGCCCGAAGGGGAACTGCGGCAGGAGTACCGCCTCGAGGTCGGAGGTCATCCAGCCGGTGTCGTTAGGACCGGGACCGACGGCATTGACCGTGATTCCCAGCGGCGCCAGCTCGGCGGAGAGCGTGATCGTCATGGCGTCGATCGCGCCCTTGGTGGCAATGTAGGCGATCTCGTCCAGCATCGGTCCCTTGAACTGCCCCGAGGTCAGGCTGATCACCCGCCCGCCGGTTCCGCCCGGCCAGCGCCGCGCGAATTCGGTCGTCATCAGGGCGGTGCCGCGTTGATTGACGGCGTAGTGTGCGTCCATGAGTTCGGCGGTCAGCCCTTGCCAGCCATCCCTCAGCGAATAGGCGGCGTTGTTGATGAGGATGCTTACCGATCCAAACCGGTCCTCGGCGGCGGCGAAGATACCGGGAATATCCGAGACATTGGCGAGATCGGCCGAGATCCAGTCGACGGTGCCCCCGTCGGCACCTACGTCCGCGAGCAACTCGTCGACATCGCTTGATCCCGCCGGATTGCCGCTGATCGCGTCGAACGATCGCCAGCCGGTGGCCAGCACCGCCACGCCCGAGGCGGCCAGCCGGCGCGTCACGGCGGCGCCGATACCCTGCGCCCGGCTGACGCCGGTGACGATCGCGACCGCGCGGCCGGCGCCCGGCGCTCCCGAAAACGTCAGTTCCATGGGTATCTGGTCCCCTCCATGCGCTCGACTATTCCGGTGACATTGTCGCCTACCGCCCGGATGCGGTAGCGTTCCTGCATACCTCGATCCCGGTATCCGGGTGAACTCAGTCGCGTTCGAACTTCCAGAGGCGTTTTTTCGCGCCGTTCGAAGTGAGCATCAGGAGGAACCGTGGGACGCTACATCGCCGCCCGCCTCGCGAGTCTCCTCTTCGTGCTGCTCGCGGTCTCGCTAATCACCTTTTTCCTCATGCACAGCGTCAAGGGCGGCCCGTTTGACAAGGGTGAACGTCCGCTGCCCGAAGCGACCCGGCTCGCCATGGAGGCGAAGTACGGGCTCGATCAGCCGCTCTACCGTCAGTACATCACCTACCTCGGCAACGCGATCCGGCTCGATTTCGGTGTACCGAACCGGTACCCGAACGAAACGGTGATGTCGCTGATTGGTCGTACCTGGCCGATCACCCTCAAGCTCGGCGCGGCGACGATCCTGGTCGCGTACTCGCTTGGACTCTTCCTCGGTTACGCCGCGGCAGTGCGCCAGCGGAGCGCGGTCGACTACTCACTCACCTTCCTGGCGACGATGGGCATCGCGGTACCGAATTTCGTGATCGCGATCTGGCTCATCCTCGTCTTCGGGGTGCAGTTGCGCTGGTTCCCGCTCTACGGGCTCGATTCCTGGCGGAGCTACGTGCTGCCGGTGATCGCCTATTCACTCGGACCGATGGCGCTGGTGGCGCGCTACACCCGCAGCAGCCTGGTCGATAACCTCCGCAGCGACTACGTGCGCACCGCCAGGGCGAAGGGTCTGAGCGAACAGCGGGTGATGACCCGTCACGTCTTTCGCAACGCCCTGATCCCACTGATCACGGTGATTTTGCCGGAGATTCCGAACATACTCACCGGCTCGATCTTCATCGAAATGACCTTCGGCATCCCGGGCCTCGGCCGCTTCTTTGTGCAGAGCACCTTCAATCGCGATTACCCGATGATCATGGCGCTGGTGCTCCTGGTGGCCGCTTTCTGGGGGCTGATGTACCTGCTCACCGACATCCTCTACGTTTTGCTCGATCCGCGCGTGCGACTGGTCAGGTGAGGTGACGCCATGAT
>JADLGF010000160.1 GCA_020849415.1 Thermomicrobiales bacterium | reverse complement strand
GTTGAAGAAGCAACCCCGGTTGCCACTGGGGAAGCTACCCCGCTACCGGTTGTTGAAGAAGCAACCCCGGTTGCCACTGGGGAAGCTACCCCGCTACCGGTTGTTGAAGAAGCAACCCCGGTTGCCACTGGGGAAGCTACCCCGCTACCGGTCGTTGAAGAAGCAACCCCGGTTCCCTCCGAGGACGCTACCCCGCTACCGGTCGTTGAAGAAGCAACTCCGGTTCCCACCGAGGACGCTACCCCGCTGCCAGTCGTTGAAGAAGCAACCCCGGTTCCCACCGAGGAAGCTACCCCGCTGCCAGTCGTTGAAGAAGCAACCCCGGTTCCCACCGAAGAAGCCACGCCGGTCAGCACGGTGATCGTGCCGGTCGTCACCGCGACGGACGCGACTCCCGAGCCGGAAGCCTCCCCGATGGCATCGCCCATGGCGTCACCGATCGCCTCGCCGATCGCTTCACCCAACGCGACCCCGACCGGTACCCCGGCGACCTCGCAGGGTAGCGTGACCCGCGTCTCCTCAGCGATGATCATCGACCCGCTGCTGTCGCTGATTCTCGACGACAAGATCGCTCCGAAGGGGCCGGTCTTCCCGTAGACGCGATCTCATCGCAGTCACCGATCGCCGGGCGTCTGGTACGATCCAGATTCCCGGCGATTTTGTTCGTACCGCTCTGACGCCTCCGGAGAATCCCCGAATGACCGAATTCGTACAGATCGTCGAGGTCGGCCCGCGCGATGGCTTGCAGAACGAACCCGATCTCGTGCCGCTTTCAGCCAAACTCGCGTTCGTCGAGGGACTGATCGCCGCCGGACTCCGTGAGATCGAAGCCACCTCCTTCGTCTCGCCGAAGGCGGTGCCGCAACTGGCCGACGCCGACGATCTGATGGTCACCCTTCCGCGAAATTCCGCCGTTTGCTATCACGCCCTCGTGCCCAATGAGCGCGGCCTCGAACGCGCCCTGACGGCGAAAACCGATGTGATCGCCCTCTTTACCTCGGCCACGGAGGCATTCTGTCAGGCCAATATCCGCTGCACGGTCGCTGAATCGTTCGAGCGCTTCGCGCCGGTCGTGGAGCGCGTACGAGCGGCCGGGCTCTCGCTGCGTGGGTACGTGTCGGTGGCGTTCGTCTGCCCGTTCTGCGGCGATGTCGATCCGGGCGCGGCGGTTGATATCGCGCTGCGACTCGCCGAGATCGGGTGCGATGACGTCTGCCTGGCCGATACCGTCGGTCGCGCGCGACCCGAACAGGTCACGGCGGTCTTTTCCCAATTGTTGAAGACACTAAGCCCCGATCGTCTATCGTTGCACGTCCATGACACAGACGGGCGCGCGCTCGACAATATCGACGCCGCGCTGGAGCTCGGCATCCGCCGCTTCGATGGCGCGGCGGGCGGGCTCGGTGGCTGCCCGTTCGCGCCGGGCGCGCCGGGGAATGTCGCCACCCAGCGGGTAGTGCGTCACCTGCACGAACGTGGCTTCGAAACCGGTGTCGATCCCGATCTCATCACGCGGGCGCTCGATCCGGTGCTCCCCTACCTCACCCGGCCGGTCGTCACCTGATGCGGGCGCCCTACTCCGCTTACGCCGGCGTTTACGATCGCTCCGGTCAAACCCGGTTCGGCGAGGCGATGGCGCGAATCACCATCGAGTGGCTGGCGAGCCAGGAATTCCAACCAGGATCCGTGCTCGATCTCGCCACCGGCACCGGTGCGGCCGCACTCGCGTTCGCACGCGAGGGGCTCGTGACAACCGGCCTCGACCGCTCTCCGGAGATGCTTGCGCAAGCCGCCGAAAAGGCGCGCTCCGAGCAACTACCGATCACGCTGTTTGAAGCAGACATGCGCGCATTCGAGATTGAAACGCCCACGGAGTTGGTCACCGCCTTCTTCGACAGCGTCAATTACCTGATTTCCGATCAGGACCTCGCGGCCTGCTTCCGCGCGGTAGAGCAGGCGCTGACTCCCGGCGGCTGGTTCGTGTTCGACGCGAACACGATCGAGCGCTACCGCCAGGCCTGGAACGACTCGACCGAAATCGCCTTTCAGGACGATTATACGCTCGTCATCTACCGTTCCTCGTTCGATCCAGTCACGGGTGTCTCGCCCCTGCTGCTGACCACCTTCGAGCGGATCGATCCCGAAGGCGATCTCTGGCGCCGTTGGGATGAAACCCACATCGAACGGGGCTACCCGCTCGCCGAGATCGAACGGTTATTGGCCGAAGCCGGGCTCGAGCAGGTTTCGGTCGAGGCGTTGAACGAACGGGCGATGACCCTCGAGGGTCCCGCCACCGAACGGTCGGCGCGTGCCGTATTCTTCGCTCAGAAACCGGCCAGCCCGGAGTGATGGAATGAGTTGGTGGATTCTCGTCACAATGATTGTCGTCGCGATCCTCGCGACAACTTGGGCGAGCGCGGTCGACAATCAGGACGCACTCGCGGAACCCGACGCGCCAGAGGAAGGATCTTCGCACGATGTCGATGAGCGAGCACTCCCTGCAGTTCCTGAAACAACTGCTTGATACGCCGGGGCCGTCCGGCTTCGAGAGCGATCCGGCCACCGTCTGGCGCAACGAAGCGGCGACCTTCGCCGACGATGTCGAGCGCGATCTGGTCGGCTCCTCTTACGCCACCTTGTCGAAGCCAGGCGCGCCGGTGGTGCTGCTCGCCGGTCACATCGATGAGATCGGCCTTCAGATCACGCACATCGACGAGGATGGCTACCTCTGGTTCGACAAGATCGGCGGCTGGGACGATATCGTCTTCGTTGGGCAACGCATCAAGATCATCGCCGAGAACGGCTACGTGATTGGGGTGATCGGTCGCAAGGCGGCGCACCTCCTGAAGCCGGAGGATCGCTCCAAACCGCCCGCGATCACCGATCTCTGGATCGACATCGGAGCCGCCGGCGCCGCTGAGGCGAAAGAGCGGGTCCAGGTCGGCGACGCCGGCGTGATCGACGCCC
>JADLGF010000159.1 GCA_020849415.1 Thermomicrobiales bacterium | reverse complement strand
TCCGGGGTCGGGGTTTCCTCAGGAGTGCCCGTTTCCGTCGGTTCCGGCGTTGCGTCCGGGGTCGGCTCGGGTGTTACCGTCGCCGTCGGTTCCGGCGTGGCGGTAGGCGAAGCCTCTTCCTCCGGATCAGCGGCTCCGCCGAACGGATCGCCCCCGGTGACCGTCAGCGCGCTCGTTTGTTGATTGAAGCTCGGCGATTCCGCCCGCACCTGGTAGGCGCCGGTGACCGCGTTGTTCGGCACCGTAAAGGCGATGTTCGCGCTGCCGGTGTTCGAGGTCGTGCCGGACGCTATCGTGGTCCACGCTCCGCTCGATCCCGCCCGCCAGCGAATCGTTACCGGTTCACCCTTGGCGAATCCGCGCAGGGAGATATCCATTGTCGCGCCCTGGGCGACCGAACCAGGCGTAACCTTCACCCGCGGCGCCACCTCGAACAGTG
Organism: Thermomicrobiales bacterium; assembly: GCA_020849415.1. Taxonomy (GTDB): domain Bacteria; phylum Chloroflexota; class Chloroflexia; order Thermomicrobiales; family UBA6265; genus JADLGF01. Next base: position 3,622 of record JADLGF010000159.1, on the reverse strand, counting down.
CGGTCGTCGAAATCGCCCCGCTCGTGAAGACGATTTGCTGACCCGCGCCGCCCGGCGTCGCCGGTACGGTGAGTTGACCGCTCGCGGCGCCATTGGCATCGGTTATCACCGTACCCATGTTGATTGTGCCGCCGCTCAGGCGCACCCAGGTGATGGTCACATGGCTGTTGGCCGGGAAGCTGCTCAACGCATAGGTGACCTTGCTGTTAACGGTCGTCCGCACCGGTGAAACCGAGGCGGTCGGGACGATAACTGTGACCGCGTTCGACTGCTGGTTGATCGTTCCCTGCACCCGAATCGTGTTCGGACCGGCCGCCGCATTGAGCGGAACGACGATCGTCTTGTTCGTCAGGCTGCCGGTCGCTGAGGTCCTGGCCGTACCGACCGTCACGAAGCTCGTCCCGACCTTCCATCGGATCGTCAAATTGTCGTTAGCGGCAAAGCCGCGAAGGTTGACACTCACCGTCTGCCCAGGCGTCGCCCAACTCGGCGTCGGCGTGATCCGTGGAGCCACCTCGAACGGCCGTTCGACCGTGGTCGATCCGGAGGCCACGCGGAGTTGATAGTTCCCGCCTGGCATTGCCGGTATCGCGAAGCCTCCGAGCGCCGCGCCGGCGTAATCGGTGACCGTTGAAACGACCTGCTTTGGGGCACTCCCGGACCGGACGAGTGAGATTGTCACTGGCGAAGAGACGGGGAATCCGATGATTTCGTAGAGGACGTTCGTCCCAACCGTTCCCCGATCGAGCGTGAACGACGCTGCGGCATCAGCGATCACAGTGATTCGAACGAACTTCTCGGCCTCCCGATCATCGTTGTCGATCACCGTCAGGCGGAAGTCATGGACACCCACCTCAAGTTCGAGGTCGACACTGGGCGTCGTCGCGAAGTTCTGGTAGGCGGAACCGTTGTCTCGCGCCCACTCCCAGGTCACGATCGATCCGTCATAGTCGAAGGAGTCCGAACCATCCAACGTTGTCGCCGCCTTACCGTTGGCTCCGGCGACCAGCGTGCGATCTCCAATCGCGATCAGTGCAACGGGCGAGAGTTCCGGCACCTCATCGATCTCGAGCGCGGTGTAATACGGCACCCAACCAGGGGCGCCGACACGAATCGGAACGGTGCCGCCGACATCTGTCGGCACAAAGAAGGTCGTCGAGCCGCCACCATTGCCGCTAACTGCAGCGGTTCCCGCGCCGACCCAAGCCCCCTCATGGTAGTACGCGACTGCGACCTCATCGTTGTAGATGCCGGTCATATTGACGGTGATCTCAGGGTAGTCGCCGAAGTAGTACGATGCGGTCACGCGTGCCTGGACATTGAAATAGACCGTACCGAAGGCAAAGTGCCAGTTATCGCAGCACGGCCCGTCACGAACGTCGGTCCGGATCGAGATGATCTTGAACCCGGATTTGGTGGCTGGCACTGTGAACGAAAAGGTCGCCGATCCTGATCCGTTTGTGGAACCGATGGTCTGCCACGGCCCGCTGTCAAACTGGATCTCGAGCGGTGCGGACGGAACGAAGTTGGCCGCGTTGATCGTGAGCACATCTCCGACGTAGGCCTCGGATCGATCGGCGTTCGCGATCTGATCCTCATCCGGTTCGTCGTTAGGGATGCTGATAACCGCCGGATTCGTCACGTACCAGTTGCTGTTCCCGACAAGGTTATAAATGCCCGGCACCGTTATCGAGACCACCCTGGTCGCATCGCCATTTGCATCCGCGACAACCGTGGCCAGTGTGCCGGTGACCGGGGTGTTGACTTCCCAAACCTCGAGAGAGTACGTTTCGCCGGCCGTCAATCCCGAAAAATAGAACCGGACCGATTGACCCGATTCCACCGTCAAATAAGAGGGAGTCTGGATCGTCTGCCAACCGCCAACGGGGAAGGTCGGGCTCGTATTGCTTGCCAGAACGGCGAAGCTGCCCTCATTGGTCTGAAAGCGGGCGGTATCCCGAACGGATCCGGAGCGCGCCTCGATGGTGTGATACACGCCACCAGGGCGGTGCGGAATCGTGATCGTGCCGGATGCCCGTCCATTCGAGTCCGTTTGGGCATTTTGAATCCAGATCGGCTCACCACCCGGCACCACGTACTGCAAGACGACCCACGAATGGTTCGGGAAGCCAGTGATGTCCCACGGGATGACTTCGCCAACCTGCTCGGTCGTTGAGTCGACCCCGTTCAAGCGCAATCGCGGCGGATCCGCCGCATCCGCCCGCTGGGTCCAGCCGGCAGAACCCGTCGGCACGAGTGACAGCACGAGGACGATAGTCAAAAACAGGCAAAACTTCTGGAGACGATTCATCCGAACTTCTCCTCGCCTGCGAGCTCAACGGCTCGCGTGGTTGCAATCCTAAATGACTAGGCTGACTAGCCCGGTAACAAGAAGGTAGCAATCAAATGCCGATGATTCAAGGTTTCGGAACGCGAACGACACCTCACCGTGTCGAACAGCACAGTCAGTCACGGTTTTCGGGCAAGTTCACTTTGGGGGAAGTGTGTCCCGCTGTTACACGTCGTCCGAACGCAGACCCGCCGCGCTTCCCGGCGGTGGGGGCGTCGACTTACGTTCCGGCTTCGGGGCGGGAGGCTCGGGGCGGCTCGGGGGCGGCGGGGGCGGAGCCGGTTGGGAGCGATACGCCGTGACTTGCAGCGGACCGCCCAGGCCGATCGATTCGTCGTAGCGGGCGCGCGAAAGCGGGTCGGAGAGCACCCGCTTCGCCTCGTTCAGCACCTGCATCCGCGCCACCGCTTCATCCGATTTGTCCCGATCGGGGTGGTAGCGCATCGCCAGGCGCCGGTAGGCGGCGTCGATCACCTCAGGATCGGCAGCGGGATCGACCTGCAGCTGCTGGTAGAGGGTTGGGCCGGCCAGCGCCGCCGGCGCGGCGCCCGGCAAGCCGTTTGTGTTCCCCAGCATGCGCTGGTTCAACTCCTCGGCGCTGATCAGGCGGGCGCGCATATCCGCCTGCTCATCCTTGGGAATGGCGAAGCGGATGTGGCAGTTGCCGCATTCGAGCACCATCTGCGTGTTCATTGGAATCGCCGCGACGATGTAGAAGGTCAGCTTGCGCTTCGCCATCGTAACGGTGAAGGCCCCTTCCCGGCCGCATTTCGGGCAGACCCCTAATGCGTATCCGAGGTGGGTGACATCTTCCCGGTTTCCAATCAGCACGTAACGGTCTCCTTGCGACCAATCGGCCGCGGTGCGCCCCTAACTGTATCCGATCGCCCCGGCCCGGCCGTAACGCGGCCGACCCTCCGGGCGTTCATTTCGATAGGGATGCCATGAAGCGCGCCTCGCCACCGCGCATGAAAACAGAGGCGCCAACTGTACGCGTCCACCAACGCCGTCACTCCGAGTTGCCATGACGCGCGTCTCGCCACCGCGCCTGAAAAAACAGGAGTATCAATCGTTCAGTCCCACCAACCCCGTCACTCCGAGGCATCGAGGAGTCTTCCGCGAAGCGGCCTTCCGCCAGGGCACGGTGCGGTGATGCACCGCCGCTTCGCGGAAGACTCTTCGCCTGCGGGCTCTGAGTGACGGGTTGTTCGCTGGATAGGTGAGTGGCTTTTTCAGAGCAGGAATCGAGGAGTCCGACGCGAAGCGGCTCTT
>JADLGF010000158.1 GCA_020849415.1 Thermomicrobiales bacterium | reverse complement strand
AGTCTTCCCGGCGCCGCCGGTGCTGCTCATCTTCGGCGCGGTGCACGTCGCCCAGGCGTTGACCAAACTCGGCAAACTGCTCGGATTCCGGGTGATTGTCAGCGATGCCCGCGCCAAACTCGCGACCAGCGAGCGATTCCCGGAGGCTGATCAGATCATCCAGGCCTGGCCGGATGACACCCTCTCCCAGCTCGAACTTCCGCCCAGCACCTACGTCGCCATCCTCACCCACGATCCGAAGTTCGATGAGCCGGCCCTGCTCGGTGCGATCGAGACGCACGCCCGGTACATCGGCGCGGTCGGGAGCCGGAAGACGAACGCCAACCGCCGCGAGCGGCTGATCGAGGCCGGGCTGAGCGAGGAGTCGCTGGCGCGGATTCGCGGACCGATCGGGCTCGATATCGGCGCGGAGACCCCGGAAGAGATGGCCGTCTCGATCATGGCCGAGATCATCGCCGTCCGACACCAGCGCGAGGGTGGGCCGCTGACCAGGGCAACCGGCAACATCCGCGGCGAACGCACCACATCGTGAGCGACCCGCGCGTCGGGATCGTGATCCTGGCCGGAGGCACCTCTTCGCGGCTCGGCCGGCCCAAACAACTGCTCGAACTCGGTGGTGAACCGCTGCTCCGACTCACGGTGCGACGAGCGCTGGCGTCTTCCGCTTGGGAGGTCGTCTTGGTGCTCGGAAGCCGGGCGGAAGAGATTGATGCGGCGGTCGGTGAGCTAGGTCAACGAATTATCATGAACCCCGATTTTGCGGCTGGCCAGAGCACCTCGATGGTGGCGGGCGTGGCCGTGCTTGGCGCGGATATCGATGCGGCGATCCTGATGCTCGGCGATCAGCCAACCGTGACACCAGCGCTGCTCGACCGCCTGATCGCCACATTCGCCGAAACCGGCGCCGCGATTATTCAACCGCGCTACCAGGGGCGGCCGGGGAATCCAGTGCTGTTCCGACGCGACCTTTTCCCGGAGTTGTTGGCGGTGACCGGTGATTTGGGGGCGCGGGAGATCATTCAGCGCCGCAAGCGCGATGTGGCGTGGGTCGATCTGGACGAACCAGCCCCGCCTGACGTCGATTCAGATGATGACTACGAGTACTTGAAGTCAATTTGGAACGCCGAGTAAAGCGACGATCCTGGCTGTTGCTTTCTCTCCACTCAAAACAACCCCGTCACCCTGACCGGAGGGAAGGGTCCGATGCGAAGCGGCCTTCTGCATCCGAGCCCTGTCCATGCTGAGGGTCGCTTCGCGTCGGAATCATCCTTCGTCGGAATGACAGGTGTGGTGGGCACCGGGGATACCACTATCGACCATCATTGTCGTCCGCCGTATCTACAGAGGTGTCGACACGTCGGAAACTGAGCGGACTACGGACCGGCCGAAGGGGTGGCTTCCTCGGGGTCGGTGGTGGACCTTTGGGAAACGGTGGTGCCATCCGAGAATGGGATCGATTCGAGATAGGCGATCGATCCGTCGTTGAGGAAGCCGACGCCGGGGAAGTCGCTCGACTGGATGCTGGTGCCTTCCGGCACGCCTGAAGTGACCGCGAATCCGAGCCCGCCGACCGCTCCGGTGCCGTCCTGCGGGTCCATCTCGGGGTACTCCGGGTCGGGATCCGCGAAGACAACGGAGATACCGCATTCGAGCAGCGTTACTCCGTCCCGGTTCTGCAGGAAGATGTACGTAGTGTATTCGGCGGGAGCGGGTACCGCCTCCAGAAAGACCCAGGCGTTGCGGTTGGTGCGAATCACCCCGGGCAACACATCGGTACCGGAAACTTCGGCGTCATAGGCGCCGGCGAAGGTGCGATTCGGTCCGACGTCCGGGAAGACGCCGTCGGACGCGTCGATCGTCAGTTGGCCGCTGCCGTCGATTTCGATGCCGGCCAGCGAACCCATCGGGATCGAGACCGGGCAGGAGAGGGCGCGGGCATCGACGGGAATCTGATCGTCCGGAATCGGCTCGATCCGCAGTGTTTCTGTGACAAGCACATCGCCCGTCGATGGATCGGTGAGGGTGAAGCGGACATTCCGTCCGCGCTGGGTGCGCGGCGCGATCCACTCGAAGCTGCTCGGCTCGACGCCGTCAATCGAGGCACGGTCGGTGAGGGTAAACGTGCCGGCCGACGCTTCGAGATTCGCCCAGACCACCCCGCGCACGCCGACGACAATCATCTCTTCGGAGATCACGCTCTCCGGCAGGACGATGGCCGGTTCACCAGGGTCGGTTTCGACGACGTCGGGTGAGTCCGGCGTGGTCGGTGACGTGGTGGTGCCGCCGCCGGACGACGAATCACCTGGCGCCGGGGTCGGCTCCGGCTGGTAGACCGGGACATCGACGTACATCAGGGCGTCGGCGATGCCGAGCGACGATTCACCGAGATTGTTGCTTTCGACTGTGTAGACCACGTTGCCGATGGCGAAATAGACGAGGTCGTAAATCGGCGTCAGATCGTGCCAGGCGGGGTAGCCGAGTACCGTGGCGTTCTGGGTCAATTCGACATTGCGATCGTACTTGGAATACGCGGGAATTCCGCCGCCCACGGTGCCGGTGACTTGCAGGTAGGTTGGCGGGGCGCCTGGCACCAGCCAGTAGAAGCTGTAGTAGCCGGACCAGGCATCGACGCTCGGAAGGAAGGGCACCGCGCCGGGAAGGTACGACGGCGCCAGCACCGGTGCGCCGACGGCCATCAGCCGGTTCAGGATGTCCTGGGTCATCCAGCCCGGAGACTGTTGCGCGGATTCGGTCGATTCCGCCGGTGCTTCGGGCGCGGCCGCGACCGGCGAAGCCGCCGTAAGAAGAAGCAAGCTGATCAGAAAGACCCGGAGGAAGGCGCTGGAAAGGCAATTTGTCAGTCGATCGCTCAACGTGTTCCAGCCTCCGGAAGGAGTGGTCGATGTGCTTCCGATTCAGCCAAAAAGCACAGGGAGAGGGTACCACGCGAAGGGCGTTCGATCGGCCGAGCGGGGAATCCGGACAAGTACGAACGCTACCGAATTCAGGTTATGACGAGGGTGATCAGCGAGCGGGGTTACGTGTCGGTGGCTGACGATCAGCCTTCGTCGACGCAGGGTTCATCGCCGAGCCAAACGCGGCCGAAATCGCGCATGCAATCGATCACTGTCAGGAGGGCGTGAACTTTTTCGGTGAGCGAGTATTCGACGCGGGGTGGTACCTCGGCGAAGCACTTGCGGGCGATCACGCCCGACTCCTCGAGTCGCTTCAGTCGTTCGCTGAGGGTCTTCGGCGAGATGCCGTGAAGGGAGCGGGCGAGTTCGCTGAAGCGGCGTTCGCCCTGCTCGAGATCGCGCAGGATCAGCGGGGTCCAGCGGTTGCCGATGATCTCTGCGGTCTTCGCGACCGGGCAACCAATGGTTTCGTGGATATCGATCGTCGTGGCCATAACACTCGGTCTTGTGAAATCGCGGCTTCTGTCAGTATTTCGCGCAATAGTAGCAAAACTGAAGCGCAATCTGCGGCCCGCCTCACCCTTTTGGGTGATTGGGGCTGCTCTATACTCGATCGAGCAGCCTCAACGGGACGGCTGCATAGCCGTCGCGGATCATGGATGAACGCCGAATCGCTGGGGCAGGGCTGGTTCGACGTGCGGCCGGTCACCGATCAGGTGACCGCGATCGTGGAACCTAACCACGTCGAATGTGTCATCTCCTATTTGATTGAAGGGCGAGATCGCGCCATCCTGCTCGACACGGGCATGGGGGTGGGGAATATCGCCGAACTCGTGGCGAGACTGACACCGAAACCGGTGTCGGTCGTGAATTCGCACGCCCACTGGGATCACATTGGCGATAACTGGCGGTTCGATGAGATCGCCATTCACGCGGCCGAGGCCGATCGCCTGCCCGAGGGCGTTTCGAGCCGGGTGTTATCCAGATGGTTCACGCCCGATCAGCTGCGAGGTCCGTTGCCGGCGACGTACGACCCGGCAACGGCCGAGATTCCCGCGTCGCACGCGACCCGCCTCCTGCAGGATGGCGATGAGATCGATCTGGGTGATCGTTGTCTTCAGGTCTTGCACCTGCCTGGTCATTCACCGGGCGGGATCGCGCTTTACGATGAGTCGCGCCGCTGGCTGTTCACCACCGATGTCGCTTACCCATCAGTCCTTTACGCCTATGGTGAGGACGCCGACCTCGATCTGTATCGGGCGTCGCTACGAAGATTGTCGACACTGGTGCCCGATCTCGCGGGCGTTTCCGGATCGCACGACGGAACGCTCTTGCCCCCCACCGCGTTGATAGATATGGCGGATGCACTCGATGCGATTGCGGCCGGCCGCCCTGCCGACGCGCAGCTCGCGGGCCGCGATCACCATCTGTTCAATGGATTCAGTGTTTACGCGCCGCCGACGCTCGCCGGAGAGCGGGAAGACGAATGATTCGACTGGTTGCCTACATCGCCGGGGGTATGGTGGCGGTTCTGTTGATCGGGACGGTTTTCGGCGACCGCCTGGCGACCTACGATGACGAGACGGCGGTGCTCCTCTTCGGCGCCGCGCTCGGCGCGCTGACCTTCCTGGTCAAGCCATTGGTCAGCCTCATCTCGCTGCCAGTGACCTGCCTTACCTTCGGGCTCTTCGCCCTCGTCATCAACGCCGCGTTTTTTGCGCTGGCTGGACGGATCACGCCCGGGGTCGAGGTGACCTGGCTCGGCGCGTTCGTCGGCGGCATCACCGCCTCGATGATCACCGGCATCGTTTTCTCGATCATCGATGACGAGACGGTGAAGGAATAGCGACCGTCGTTCCTCCCATGCAATCGGTACAATCCCCATAACTGATAGTTCCAGTGTTGCGCTGGTTCAACGAAAGGAACGAACGTGGCGAATATTCCCTCGGGTATGTTGGCGCCGGTGGCGACGATTTTCGACGCCGATGGTGAACTCGATCTGGCGGCGTACCGGGAAAACATGGAGTTCTACGCCACCTCGCCGCTCGACGGCGTGGTGATCATGGGCTCCAACGGTGAGTACACGCTGCTGAGCGATGATGAGAAGATCCGGCTGATCGCGGCCGGGGTCGAGGGCATCAACCGCCGGCGGACGGTGCTGGTCGGCACCGGGGTTGAATCGACCCGCGGAACGATCGACCTGACGAAGAAAGCGGCGGAACTCGGCGCCGACTTTGCGCTGGTGAACACGCCGCACTATTTCCGGCCCCGCTACGATTACGCCGCCAATCTCAAGCACTACCTCTCGGTGGCGGAGGCATCGCCGATTCCGGTCATCGTCTACATCATGGCGCTCTACACCGGGGTCGATCTGCCGACCAACCTGGTGGCGGAGTTGAGCCAGCACCCGAACATCGTCGGCGTGAAGGATTCGGGCGGGAGCGCGCCGAAAGTGGCCGAAATGATCGCCTACTCGTCGTCCGATTTCGGCGTCCTGGCGGGATCGGCGAGCTTCATTTACCCGGCGCTCGTGCTGGGCGCGACTGGCGGGATCATGGCGCTGGCGAACGTGGCGCCGCGGGAAGTCGCGGCGATTCGCGAGGCCTACGTCGCGGGCGATCACGAAACCGCGCGGCAGCGGCAGTTCACGATGCTGGCGCCGAACGCGGCCGTGACCTCGAAGTACGGTATCCCCGGGCTGAAGGTAGCGCTGGAACACGTCGGATTGCGAGCCGGATTGCCGCGCGAACCGCTCGCTCCACTGAACGAAAAGGACGCCGCCGACGTGCGCCGGATTCTCGATGCCGCCGGAATTCAACGAGCTCGCTGAGCTGCTGCCGGTGAACCGGGAGCGGAGCTTCGCGGCTCCGCTCCGGCTCGGCGTGATCAGCGACACGCATATCAATCCGCGCGGCGGCCGGAGATTGCCGCTCGAAGTGCTCGATCTGTTCGAGCGCTTCGAGGTTGATCTGCTCTTCCACGCCGGGGACGCCAATTGCGAGGATGTGCTCGAACGGCTGGCGCAGATTGCGCCGCTGATCGCCGTGCCCGGCAATAACGAGAACGGCTTCCTGCAGCGCGCCCTGCCGGAGCGGGTGACGGTGACGATCGGCCCGCACCGGGTCGGATTGATTCACGGTCATCAGGGGACGAGTGCCCGGCAGACGGCGCACGAGGCGTTCCAGGGGAAGGTGGACCTCGCCATCTACGGGCACAGCCACGTTCCCAAAATCGAAAAGATCGGCGATACGGTCTATTTTAACCCCGGGTCGGCGACCGACCGGCGCTGGAACGAGCACCACGGGGTCGGAATCATCGATTTCACCGAAGAGAAGTTCTCACCGGAACTGATCCTCTACGCGCGGCCGGAGCACCTCGAAAACGTCAAACCTTGATCGATTCCGCCCGCGCGATGGTGACGGCCCGCGCACGCGAGAGT
>JADLGF010000157.1 GCA_020849415.1 Thermomicrobiales bacterium | reverse complement strand
TCGGCGGCAAGGGGAACTGGAGTTTCCCGATTGTCGGCACCGGCGAAGTCGATTTCGCTGCGATCTTCGCCGAGCTCGACCGGGTCGGCTTCGCTGGGCCCGCCTCGATCGAGGTTGAGTTCGAGGGAGAACCGTGGCCCGATCTTGATGAAGTCACGGCTGCCGTCACCGCCTCGGCCGCTTACCTTCGCCAGTTCGTGCCGAACTAATCGATCACCAGGGGAACAGCGCCATGCGGATCGCGATACTCGGAGCCGGTTTCATGGGCAGCACCCACGCCCGCGCGTTCGCCCAAATCGACGGGGTGGAGGTGGCGGCGATCGTGGCGCAGTCGCCCGATCGCGGCGCACCGCTGGCGGCGGAACTCGGCGCCCGCTTCACGCAGTCGGCCGACGAAATCTTTGCGGATGGTTCGATCGATGCGGTCAGCATCTGCCTCCCGACGCCCTTCCACCGTGGACCCGCCGAGGCCGCACTCGCCGCCGGCAAGCACGTCCTGCTGGAGAAGCCGATCACGCTCGACCTGGCGGAGGCCGACGCGCTGGTTGCGCTCGCCGGGCAATCGGATCGCGTGGTGATGATGGCGCACGTGCTCCGCTTCTGGCCGGAATACGTCGAACTCGCCAGCCGGGCGTTGAGCGGTGAACTCGGCGCGCCGGTGAGCGCCATGGCGTTGCGCCGGCAGGCGTTTCCGGCCTGGTCGCAGCTCTTCAGCCGGCCCGATCTCACCGGTGGCGCAGTGATCGACATGCTGATCCACGATATCGACGCGCTCAACTGGCTCTTCGGCACGCCGGTGGCGGTTTCGGCGCGGGGGCGACGCAATCCCGGCTCGGGCGGCTGGGATCAGGCGCAGATCATGATCGAGTACGCGGATGGCGGCTCGGCGATGATCGACGGCGGCATGCTGATGCCCGATTCCTACCGCTTCTCCTCGTCGCTGCACCTGCTCTGCGAGCGGGGCGCGATCGAATACGACTTCCGGGCCGGCGGTCGCAGTCTCGAGGAAGGGGAGGGAACGAACAGGCTCACCCTCTTCCCGGCCGAGGGCGCGCCTGAGGTTCTCGCCGCCGAGGCGGTCGATCCCTACCTGGCCGAGTGCCGCTACTTCGTCGACTGCGTGCGCAATGGCGCGCCGGCCGAGCGAGCCACCCCTGCCGATGCGCGCGTCGCCCTGGCCGTGGCCCTCGCCGCCCGCGAATCTCTCGAAGGCGCCTCGCTTGGGGCCGTGCCGGTGCCCAGGCACTGAAGCACCTGGCTAATATACGGAAGTCCCTCCGGGATTGGAGGCGGGTTCACATTCAACCGCGCAGTTAAGTCCCGGAGGGACTTTCGGCTGATTTAGCCAGGCATTTCAATGGCTGGCCATCAATGCCGTGCCTCAAATCACTTGTACTTCTTCGCCCATTCCACGCCCTGCCACGTCTGCATCTTGACGGGGCGGACCCGGATCAGCCAACGCGGCTTGTCGAGCGTCGGTTCGAGGTAATCGGGGCCGTGCTCGCCGAGGTAGCGCGTCGCCATCCGGTTGGCGATCGGCACCCAGGCGCCGCCGACGTTCGGTTCCTCAACGATCTCCGCCGTCCCCTGCACCTGCACCTTGCGGTAGGGCGCGGCCTCATCGTCGATCGAGAGCGCCACCCGGGAATCCGCCACCATGTGCCGGGCCCAGACGCTCCGTTCGCGGGCAATGAACCAGAAAGCGCGCTCGTTCACATCCCACTCGAACCAGGCGGGTACCACGTAGGGCCAGCCGTCAGCGTCGAGCGTGGCAATGCGGGCCACGATCCCGCCGGAGAAGAGATCGTCGAGATCCGCATCGTCGAGTTTGCCGATCTTGCCGCGCCAGGATTGATCGTTCGTCACGGTACGTTACCTCTCCATTCGAAGCCGGCCTGTCGCGACATGGTGCCACAGAATCGCCTTCGGTTCGACGGAGGGTAGCGCTCAGGCCGACTGCATGGGGCGGGAGAGGCGCGGCCAGAACCAGGCGATCACCGCGACGATCAAGCCGAGCGCCGCCGCCATGAGCAAACCCGATTCGAGCGAGGCGGTAAGAACGCTGGCGTACTCACGCGCCAGCACGCCTTCGGAACCGGGGAGATCACCCAGGGTGGACTGGAGGACATTGCGCACGAGCAACGCGATCGGCAAGGATATCAGGCTGACCACCCCGAGCACGATCAGGGCGCGGGTGCGATTCCGGCTGAACCAGAGCCCGAACCCGAGTAACAGCGCGATCAACGCAATCAACGCCAGATCGATCAGGCGGACATTGTCGATCACGAAGCGCGCCGCTGGTATTTCCACCGATTGCAACACCGCGATCCGCGGCGCCAGGTGATCCGGGATCTCCGCGAGCGCCCGGCCCGCCCGACTATCCGGCGCGATGCCGAGGTCATCCGCGAGGTTGGCGAAGGCGAGCGTGATTTCGTCATTCGTCGTGGTTGGGTCGGTCGCTTTTTTCGAGAGGACGCCGACAAGCCCGGAGTGCGCCAGTCGATTGGTTTCGGACCAGACGGCGCTGAACTCGGGCGTGGCGACGGTCCGTTCGATCTGTGCGCGAATGTCGGCCAGGATCGGATCGATGCCCCCGCTATTGGCCACGAGGATCGCCATGCGCGCGCTGACGGAGGACGCTCCCTCGATCGATGCCCGAACACCCGCGGCAAGCGCGTCCGATACGATCGCCTGGATCTCGGGAATCTCGATCACCGGGGTCACGGTGCGAACGTAACGCTCTTCATCCAGAACGAGGAAGCTGAGCCAGGTGAGCATGATGGCGACAGGTATCAGCATGCCGGCCAAAACCAGCATTACGTTTACCCACCACTGATTACGCTGCCCTGCTTGGCTGGCAGGTGGCTCGATCATACCGCTCGTTCGATTCGACGAAAAACGCGCGCCACGGCCAAACGGGTAGTCTCGAATCCAGCCCGAGTGACCTAGCCTGTATTGCTAACTGTACCGTGAGATACTCGGAAGCGGAAGGGAACTCCGGGCCAAATCGGGCTGATCCACGCGCGTAGCAAGGCGAAACAGCCCGTCGCGTTGACCGCGAGATCAGCCCGCTACGCGGAGCATGCCGAACTGCGCCTCGTGCAGACGGGTGTAGATGCCGCCGGCGGCCACCAGCTCCTCGTGCTTGCCCTGCTCGGCGATGCCGGAATCGTCAACCACCACGATCCGGTCCGCGTTCTGGATCGTCGCCAGCCGGTGGGCGATGACGAGCGTGGTGCGTCCGACCGAAAGCTCGGCCAGCGATCGCTGGATCGCCCGCTCGGTTTCGGTGTCAAGCGCCGAAGTCGCCTCATCAAGGATCAGGATCGGCGGGTTCTTCAGGAACATGCGCGCGATCGCCAGCCGTTGCTTCTGGCCGCCCGAGAGCTTCACGCCCCGCTCGCCGATCACCGTGTCGAGTCCGGCCGGCAGACCGCGGATCATCTCATCGAGCCGGGCCCGCCGTGCGGCCTCGAGGATATCGGCCTCGTTAGCGCCGAGCCGGCCGTAGGCGATGTTTTCGCGGATCGTACCGGCGAAGAGGAAGACATCCTGCTGCACGATACCGATCTCGCGGCGCAGGGAGGTGACCGTCATCTGGCGGATATCGATGCCGTCGATGGTGATGCTGCCGCTGTCGATTTCGTAGAAACGCGGCAGCAGCGTGGTGAGCGTGGTCTTGCCGGCGCCGGACGGGCCGACGAAGGCGACCGTTTCGCCGGCATTGAGGGTGAGGTTGACGCCGGAGAGCACATGCCGGTCCGGACCATAGCCGAACGTGACATTCTCATAGCGAATATCGCCACGCAGCGAGGTGACCTCGATAGCATCGGGCGCGTCGACGATGTCGGGTTCGATCGAGAGGAGTTCGATGTAGCGGCGGAAGCCGGCGACCCCCTTCGGGTAGAGCTCCAGCACCGCGTTCATCTTCTCGACCGGCCGGAAGAAGACGGTGACCAGCAGCAGGAAGCTGACGAATTCGCCGTGGGTCAACCGGTTCTCGATCACGAAGTAGCTGCCGGCGATCATCACCACCAGCTGCGTGAAGCGCATGCTGAAATAGCTGAGCGTCATGCTCGTTGCCATTACGCGGTAGGCCTCGAGCTTGGTGTCGCGGTAGCGCTCGTTGTCATTGGCGAACAGGCG
>JADLGF010000156.1 GCA_020849415.1 Thermomicrobiales bacterium | reverse complement strand
GCCGGCCGTTGCGGATCAGAGTGGTTGAGGTTGGGGGAACGCATGACGGCCGAGCGCGCGATCGTCTGCCGCGGAATTCGCGGCGCCACGACGGCCCAGGCGAATACCGCCGAGGATATTCTCGAAACGACGGATGAGTTGCTCCGGGTTGTGATTCAACTCAATGAACTCGATCCGGCCGATGTGGCGAGCGTGATTTTTACGACCAGCCCCGATCTCAACGCGACCTTTCCGGCGCTGGCGGCGCGCAACTTCGGCTGGACCGAAGTGCCGCTGATCTGCACGCACGAAATGAACGTACCCGGCGCCCTCACTGGCGCAGTGCGGGTACTGATTCACGTCAACACTGACAAAACCGCTTCCGAGATCAAGCATGTGTATCTGAAGGGAGCGGTTCAGCTCCGGCCAGAGTGGGGATATTCCGCCGAGCAGGTCGCCGAACTGCTCACGACCGCGGCGGCATCGTAGTCCGGCAGCCGCACGACGCCGTCATTTGAGGGCCAGGAGCAACGCGCAATGATCATCATCATGGGTCCGAACGCGGATCGGGACGACATCAACCACGTGATCGATCGGGTCAAGAGCTCGGGACTGCAGGCCCACGTGATCGAGGGCGAGGCGCAAACGATCGTTGGCGTCGTTGGCACGCCCATCCCGCCGAGCCTGCAAGAGAACCTCGAAACGCTGCCGGGAGTGAACGAAGTCGTGCGGGTTTCCACCAAATTCAAGCTTTCGGGCCGCGATTTCCACCCGCACAACACCCGGATCACGATCAACCCGCAAGGTGCCCCGGCCGGCACGCCGCCGGTGGTGATCGGCGGCGACGCGATCACGGTCATCGCCGGCCCCTGCTCGGTCGAGAGCGAAGAGCAGATCATGGAATCGGCGCGCGGTGTCCGCGCCGCCGGCGCGGTGGCGCTCCGCGGCGGCGCCTACAAGCCGCGCACCTCGCCCTACGAGTTCCGCGGTCTCGGTGAGAAGGGCCTCGAATTCCTGGCCAAGGCCCGCGCCGAAACCGGACTCGCCATCATCACCGAGGTGATGACCCCGGCCGATGTCGAACTGGTCGGCCAGTACACCGATATCTTCCAGATCGGCGCGCGCAACTCCCAGAACTATCTGCTGCTCGAGGAGGTCGGCAAGGCCGGCAAGCCGGTCATGCTCAAGCGTGGCCTCTCGATGCTGGTTGAGGAGTGGCTGATGGCCGCCGAGTACGTCATGGCCCAGGGCAACCCGGACGTGATGTTCTGCGAGCGCGGCATTCGCACGTACGAAACGGCCACGCGCAACACGCTCGACGTTTCGGCGGTACCGGTGGTGAAGAAGCTGAGCCACCTGCCGATCCTGATCGACCCGAGCCACGCCGCCGGCAAGCGCGCTTTCGTCGATTCGCTGAGTCTGGCGGGTATCGCCGCCGGCGCGGACGGCCTGATGATCGAGGTTCACCCCGATCCGGACCACGCGCTCTCGGACGGCGCCCAGACGATCAGCGTCGATGAGTTCAACATCCTGATGCCGAAGATCGCCGCGGTCGCGGCGGCCGTCGGCCGGACGGTCCCGGCCACGTCGGCGGTTGCCGACTAGCCCGGCGACTCCTTTTCAGTTGCGGCGGGGTGCGCCCAGGCATGCGCCGGCTCGGGGCGCATCAAGGTGTAGACGAGAACCGCCGTGATCAGCACGACGCTCACACCGATGTAGGACGACAACTGAATCCCGCTCACGAACGCGGTCCGAGCGCTATGGATCAAGGGCAGACCGGCGTAGTCGGGCAAACCGCGTCCGATTTCGATCGCGGCGCTGAGTGTTTCGCGCGCGGCGCTGCGATCCTTGACCGAAATACCATCCGGCCAGGAACCGGTCAGATGGCGACGGTAGATAGCGACACTGGCGCTGCCGAAGAGGGCGATGCCGATCGCGCCCCCGAGTTCAATCGATGTTTCTGAACAGGCAGTGGCGCGGGCGGCCTGCTCGGGCGGAGCGGCGCGAACGATCACATCGGTCGCCAGCGTGACGACGGGCCCGAGTCCGATCGTGAGGACAACCGCCGCGACCAGGCAGCGAACAAGACTGGTTTGATCGACCGTCGTCATGAAGAGGAGCGCCGAAGCCGCCAACGCGAGACCGGCGATGTAGATGCGATTGGTCGGGTAGCGCCGCGCGATGATCGGGGCGCTGATACAGGCGACGAAGCTGGCGAGGGCAATCGGCAGGCTCCAGAGCCCGGCCCGGAGTGGTGAGAATCCGAGCACCAACTGGAGATACTGGGCGACGAAAAAGAGCGTGGCGACCGACGTTGCGGTCGCGAGGAAGTTGATCAGAATCGACGCAGCGACCGGTCCGGTTTGGAAGAGGGCGAAATCGATCATCGGATCAGGCGAGCGGAGTTGGCGGCGGACGAACAGCGAGGCAAGCACCACGCCCGTTGCGAGGGGGATGCAGGCCGCGCTTCCAGGTCCGTCGATGGCGAGTGACTTGAAACCGTAAACGGTGGTAAGAATCGCCAGCAACGAGATCAGGGCGCTCACCAGATCGAGTTCCGAGTCGCGACTGGCACGAGATTCGGGCAGAAGCCGCGGCGCCAGGATCACGATCAGCCCGGTCATCGGCAGGGCGGGGAGAAACACCGCGCCCCACCAGAAACGCTCGATCAGGAGACCACCGACGAGCGGGCCG
Source organism: Thermomicrobiales bacterium (assembly GCA_020849415.1). Classification (GTDB taxonomy): domain Bacteria; phylum Chloroflexota; class Chloroflexia; order Thermomicrobiales; family UBA6265; genus JADLGF01. Next base: position 1,773 of record JADLGF010000156.1, on the reverse strand, counting down.
ATCGCCCAGCCGGCGGCAAAACTGGCCGACCAGATGCCGATCGCCAGGGAGCGTTCGCGGTCGGTCGCGAAAAGTGTGCGAATCAGCGCCACTGTCGAGGGCATCAGCGTCGCGCCGGCAATGCCGAGCAGCCCTCGCGCCACGATCAACGACTCCGGTGACGTCGAGAACGCGGCCAGCAGCGACACCAATCCGAACGCGATCGAACCGATGATCAGGAGGCGCCGCCGGCCGATGCGATCGCCGAGCGCGCCCATGGTGATCAACGATCCGGCGATGAGGAATCCATAGATATCGACAATCCAGAGGAGTTGGCTTCCGTTTGGCCGGAGATCAACCGCGATCGATGGCGCCGCCAGGTTGAGGACGGTGAGATCGATCGAAACGAGCAGGCAGGGCAGGATGAGAACGAGCAGACCGAACCATGCGCGCGTCGTAGCGCGGGGGGCGGGGCACATCGAGCATCGCACTCCTTGATACTGGAGCACGCTGAATGAAGGTGAGGGGCAACCGCCCGGCGTCAACGTCAGGGGATGACATCAACCCTGGGCGGAACAGACAGTCAGACGTTCATCAGCCGACCGATGTCGACACGTTATCACGCTGAACCGACCGTTGATATCACCGCATCGGTCTACGTGCATCCGGTCTAATTGGACTTCAACCGTGGAGCGTTTGCCGAAGCGGTTGTCGCTCTCCCGCCAGAATCAGTTCTGTGGACACCCCAATCGTCCATTGGGCTGGTTGATAGCGGTGCAGATTCGGGGGGCCCAGATGCTGGGGACGGCAAAAGCTCCGGTGACCGGAGTCGCCGGAGCTTCTGCGCTATCTCACCCGGTGCGGGTGGGTGAGCGGGAGCCGGATGACCGCGTTCAGGCCGTCGATTGACTCGAGGGCGTTCGTAGCGGGCGAACTTCGATCGTTCCGGTGCGCATTTGCGGCATTTTCGAGGCGACTCGGATCGCGTCGTTGAGATCGGTCGCCTCGATCAGGTAGTACCCGCCGATCTGTTCCCGGGTTTCGGCGTATGGACCATCCGAAATCAGCACCTGACCCTGCCGGAGGCGGAGCGTGGTGGCGGAGTGGGGCGATTGCAGCGGAGCGGCGTCAATGAAATGACCGCTCTCCTGCAACGATTCGACGTAGCTGTTTACATCCGATACCCAACTGGCGCGCTCATCGGGCGGCAACGTGCTCAGGCAGTCCTCTTCCTGATAGACGAGGCAGATGTATTTCACTGGTTCCTCCCGCAGGCTCCCGCTCAATTGAGCGAGGTGATCGGTGTCAGGCGTCGGTGCCGAGGGTGTCGCGCATGCTCGATTCCCGCGCCTTGATGTCGTCGGTCAGGGCGTCGCCGAAATCCTCCCAGGTGGCAATCTGACGGATTTCGAGCTGGGAATCGACCTGATCGGGATTCGGGCACTTCCGCGCCCACTCGATGGCTTCCTGGAGCGATCCGCACTCCCAGATCCAGAATCCGGCGATGAGTTCCTTCGATTCAGTGAACGGGCCGTCGACGACGCTCGTTCCACCCGACCTGGCGAAAAACACCCGCGCCGCCTTGACGCTGGGGAGCAAACCTTCGCCCGCCTTCATGACGCCGGCCGCGAGGAGCTCCTCGTTGTACGCCGTCATTTCTGTGAGCATCTTCTCGGTCGGCATAGCGCCGGCTTCCGATTCGGGGGTCGCTTTGACAATGACCATGAATTTCATGACGTGGCTCCTTGCCCTGACTACGCGCTCCGTTGCGCTCGTTGACACCACCCGGTGCCT
>JADLGF010000155.1 GCA_020849415.1 Thermomicrobiales bacterium | reverse complement strand
TTATGTCGAAGTTGGTCGGAGACGAATTGGTCACCAATCAGACGCTGGATGTGATCACGCGCCTCAACCGCTGGGCGCAATCGGCCATGCTGCAGGATCAGATCAAGGGTGAATTGAGTCTCCGCCAATTGAGCGCGCTCTACATCATCGAAAACGAACCGACCACGCCCGGACAGCTCGCCCGCCGCCTGATGGTGACGCCAGCGGTGGTGACCGGTTTGATCGATCGCCTCGAACGGCGTGGTTTCGTTCGCCGGGAATCGGAGTCGGATGACCGTCGCCGCATCCACCTCGAACTGACGGACGAGGGACGGGCCGCCGGCGCATCGGTGCGTCACGAATTGGCCGGCTATTTCTCCTGCGCCCTCTCCGGCCTCTCCGGCGAGGAGCGCGATCGCCTCAGCTCGGGCCTCGATGTCTTGCTGAAGGTGATCGACGACCTCGAATCCCGCGGCTTCCAACCCGACCTGACCTCGTAAGCAGACGGCCTGTCCCAGGAGCTATCGAACCGTTGTAGGGCTGCGGACCTTGTGTCCGCCCGTCTCGTTGCGCGGCGACCGGATCGTGAAGCAACACACACTTCGGCGGATTTTCCCGTGGATTTTTGCTGAAACCAGGACAGGCGGACACAAGGTCCGCATCCCTACAGCCCTGGCTATCTTGTTGTGGTTGCGTGGTGGCTACGCGCTTGAATCGCGGACGACGAGGCCGCCTGATTTCAGGATCGAGGTCAGCTTTTCCGTGGTTGCCGCGCCGGCGCGGACAATCAGCTGATCGCCCAACTCCTCGACCTCGATGCCCGATGCCCGCAGCAGGTGCAGCAACTCCGAGCGCGCGACCGTGCTCCCGGGTGCGATCACCGTCGCCGGTTCGATGTGCACGATCGGGTGCTCCCGCTGCTGGCGTTCGAGTAGCGCCTTCACCGGCGCGGGAATGCCCTCCGATGCCTGCCGTCGCAGGAACGCTTCGATCTGATCGGTCTGAAACCCGGCGTCGATTGCCCGTTCGATCGAGCGCTCCGACAGCCGGTAACGGGCCGGCGGTCCGAGTTCGACCAGATCGGCGAACGCCGAGACCGACCAGACCTGGAGCGGTGTCGGCTCCTCGAGGGCGATGACCGCATCCGCGCCGATCGTCAGGCGGGCCACGCCGTTTTCGCCGTTCAGCGCCTTGCCGGTGGCGATGGCCCGGCCGCGCGGGGTGACTCGCATCACGCTGCCGTGCGCCGCCGCGATGCGGACCTCAACCAATCCCAACCAGACAAGTGCGCGCCGGATCGTCAGCATCACCACCGATCGCGCCGCGATGCGCCGCGCTTCGGCGCCGTCATCCTCGGTGCCGACCCCGATCGCCACCGTGTAGGCGCGGCCGAGCAGCCCCGGTTCGCGGCTGACGATCCAATTCGCGACAAGATCGAGCGGTCGCCAGCCATCGTCGGGGAGCGCCGCGAGCGCCTCCAGCAGCGTGCGGCGCATCGAGCGCCAATCGGCACCCCAGACCCGGATTTCCGACTGATCGGCGCCTTCGATCCAGTCGATGGCGGTCAGCCAGCGCCAGCGGAGGCGGGCGTCCTGGTCCTCGAAGCTGCGATCGCGCCAACGGCGGATATCACCGGCCACCCGCATCGGACCACGCGTTCCCTCGGGAACGAGCAGGCCCTCAGCCAACGCCAGCGCGGTCAGGAAGGGCAGGAAACCCTCCGGCGGCAGATCGCGACCCTTGTGCCAGGACCGGCGATTCAGCCGCTGCTGGAAGGCGATCGGGAAGGCGTCGCCCGGTCGGGTGCCCGGCGGGTCCGGACTCGCCAACGCGCGCAGAAGCGAGAGCAAATCCCAGGCGAGGTGAAAGTGATAGGGCGGGGTGGGCGCGGAATCAGCCAGCGCGATGGCCGAGGGTGGCGCGATCGGCTCGGCGGGCCGGGGCGATCGGATTTCGGCCGGCATGAAGAGTTGCCGGTCACCTTTCCAGTCGTAGCCGTGCCAAACGAGCAGATCGCGCTCGAGCCGGCCGAGGATCGATCGCAGGCGCACCTGCGCACCCGGCGCGATCGGATCGATGCCGGTTGATTGCAGTGCCGTTTCCAGCGGCAGTCCGTCGGGAGGCCCGTTCCTCACCGCTTCGAGCAGGGCCACCGCCTCGCGATCGAGTCCGGTTCCGGACCGCACCGGGCCGTCCGGCTCGGCCGTCACTTCGAGGATCGCCTCGATCAACTCTTCGCGGGAGCGCAGACCGGCGATGACCGGGACGCCCCAGCGTTGGGCCGAGGTTTCGAGTTCATTCAGGTCGAGTTCGCGCAGCAGTTGCCCGAGGGGAGCACCGGACCGGTCGCCGGCGGCGATTTCGCTCCGCACCCGGCGCACGGCGTGCGCCAGTTCCGGCGGCACGAAGAGTCGCGGCTCCTCATCGACCCGGAGTTCACTGTTGTCTCCCTCGCGGGCGACCCAGCCTGATCGGTAGAGCCGGATCGCGGCGTCACGCACCTCGGCCGGCTCACCCCGGAGCTCGGCGGCCAGTTCGGCCAGGGTCATCGGTGCGGAGGCGGTGGCGAAGGTGGCGATCAGGGTGCGATCGTCAACGTCGAGCGCGGCCCAGGCATCGCGCACGGCGCGGAGATCGGTGAGGGTGCGGAACAGTTGCGCGACCACGGCCGGTTTGTCGGTCGTGGTGATCGGCGCGCGCCAGGCGGCGGCGATCCGATCGAGATCGAATTGATTGCGGGCGTTGAGCCGACCGATCAGATTGCGCATCGTGCCCTCCTGCCGTGATCGCGTCGAATCGGGCCGAGATGCCGGCAAGGTGCGGGATTGCTAGAATACCGTTTCCTGAGAGCGGGTGCAGCGACGGAGGGCGCGGCGTGAGCGGACGAGCGGACGTGATTGTGGTCGGCGGTGGCGTCAATGGCTGCTCCATCGCCTACCGATTGGCCGAAGCGGGCCGCAAGGTGCTGCTGCTCGAACAGCGCGGTATCGCATCCGGCGCTTCGGGCCGCAACGGCGGCATGACGGGCTCCGGCGCGCCACACCCGACACCGGAGGGGATGGCCGGCTACCGGATTCGCGTCGCCAACACCGAGTTGATGCGCCATTTGCCGGAAGAACTCGGCGTCGATTTCGACCTGCGGCTGGAAGGATCGCTCAATGTCGCCAGCACGCCGGAGATGTACGCGGAAATCGATCACGCCGTCAGGGCGCTGGAGGCGGCGGGGCTGGAAAGTGATGTGAAACTGCTCGACGCCTACGAAACGCGGCAGTTGATGCCGGCGCTGAGCGAATCGATCTGCGGCGCCGAGTGGGCGCCCGATCGCGGGCACCTCTGGCCCTTCGCGCTCGTCCACGGGTTCGCTGACGCCGCCCGCCGCCTCGGGGCGGAGATCCGGACCGGCGTCACGGTCGAGCGGCTGGTCGTCGAGGGCGATCGCGCCGTCGGGGTGATCGCGAACGGGGAACGGATCGAGGCGGACGACGTGGTGCTGGCAACCAACGCCTACACCCCGCGCATCCTGCCCGATCTGCCCGCCGGCGCCATCGTACCGGCCCGCGGCCAGATTCTGGTGACCCAGCAACTGCCGCCGGTGATTCCCTATCCGTTCGGCAACAACTTCGACAAGGAGTACGGGCGGCAGACCCCCTCCGGCCAGGTGCTGTGCGGCGGCTACCGCCGGCTCGATGTCGATGAGGGCCTCGGCCACTACGAGGAGCGGACCTCCCCGCCGGTGTTGGCCGGCATCGCCCGCTGCCTGACCACGCTTTTCCCGTCCATCGCGCAGGTGAAGGTGGTGCGCTGCTGGGCTGGGATCATGGGCTTCACCGCCGACGGCGTACCGCTGATTGGCCGCTATGATGCCGTTCCGGGCCTGACGCTGGCGGCCGGATTCAACGGCGGCGGCTTCTCGTGGGGGCCGATCGTCGGCGTGATCATCGCCCGGATTCTGACCGGACAGGAGCCGGGGTTCGATCTCGCTCCATTCAACCCAACGCGGTTTCACGGCGGGAACACAACCTGGAACAACCCCTACACGGCGGGCGAACGGAGCAACGCCACGGGTTCCGTGCCGGTCGCGTGATCGACCGCGCGGCCCGTTTCTCCCGCGGAATCCGCCGGGCGGACATCATTGGGCCGGTTCCAACGGATTAATAAACTGGTGATTATGTATCACTATCCGTTCGGACACTGCTATACTGGCTGCCAGTTCGATCGCAACGGCCGGTCGGGTGACTGATCGAGCCACGTTTCGCGCTGCCTGTTGATTCTGGAGACCCCAAGGTGCCCGACGTCGTCGCGTCCGTCGATTCGCCATCCGTATCGATCCAACCGGAGACGACGGTCGAGACGGGGGCTCCGGCCAGCAGGATCGATTCGGTGACCCGAAGACTGTCGCCGGTGACGGTGCTCCTGACGCTGTCGCTTTTCTACGGCGCTCTGGGGCGCTACTCGGCGGCCAAGCACCTCACCCCCCACATCGATGAGCCGGCCAGCGTGCTCGCCGCCCAAATGGTCGCGGAGAAGGGCCTGCCGATCTTTCCCTCGGGCGTGCCCTATTTCCAGGGCGCGGTTCTCTCGTATCTCCTCGCTCCCTTCTCGTGGTTCGGTTCCGGCGGCATCGAGGATCTCTTTACGCTTCGGATGATGTCGGTCGCGATCGGCGTGCTGACGATCTTTTTCACCTTCAAACTAGCGCAGCAGGTCAGCAGTAACCCCTGGATCGGCGCGGTGGCGGCGCTGCTGGTGGCGAGCGATCCGATCAGCGTCAAGTGGTCAGGCCTGGTGCGCATGTACGCGCCGCTCGAACTCTTCGCAGTATTGCTGCTCTGGATGGTGGCGCTGATCCTGATGAACGGGCCGACCCGTCGCCGCCTGGCACTGGCGACCCTCTTCTTCTGGCTCGGGGTTTTCACCCACATCGCGACGGTGTTGCTCTGGCCGGCGATCGCGCTCATCGCGCTGGCCGTGTACGGCCGGCAGCTCTGGCGATCGCGCATCGATGTCGGCTTCACGCTCGGGATGATGGCGGTCGGCCCGGTGCTGCTGACCGCACTCAACACCCTGCTCAAGCGGGGCGGCGCCACCCCCTCGGCCGGCGGTGAACTGCCCGGCGTGTCGTTCGTTGGCGATCACCTGCTCACCTTCGATGCCCTCCGGCGGCCGGCGTTCTCGGCCTGGGAGCGCCTCTACGCAAACAGCGCGCTCGCGGTCACCATGCCCTACGTGATGGTGCTCATCTCGGCGTTGCTGGTAGGCATCCTCTATTTCGGACGCAACGATGAGACGGCCGATCGGCCGCTACGGGTCGGTGCCGGCTTGATGCTGCTCGCCTACTGGCTGCCGGTAATCATCGTCGGCACGTTCACCCGCGAACCGCAGGAACGCTACGTGATTCACGTCGTGCCCACCGGATTCGTGCTCGTGGCGCTGGCGATCCAGCAGCTCATCCGGAAGGTGCGGGCGGTGCGCGCCTCGGAATCAGGGCTCGGATGGCAACGCCGGGTGCTGGCTGGTTCGACCCTCCTGCTCGTGGTGATTCTGGCGCTGAATCAGGTCTCGGCCGGCTTTGGCTTGCAGCGGGCGCGCATTCTCGATCCCGATTACGTGGCGGCGTCGCAGTACGTCGAGGCGCGCCGTCAGTCCGGCGAGCCGGTCTTCACGGCCATGACCCCGGCCCCGTATTTGGTGTTCGGCAGCGACGAGGGCCTGAATTTCATCTCGGGCAGCCCATACAGCAGCCGCACCAAGCGGTACGTCCGGATCGATGCCGAGGGGCAATCCGTCGATTACTGGATTGGTGTGCCCAGCGTGAACCTGATGAACGACATCTGTTCCATGGTGATGAACAATCCGAATGCCTGGATCATTATCGACAGCGCCCGCCTGCTGAGCCCGAACTTCATGGGCGGCCAATGGGCGTCGGTGATCACCGAAATGACCTACCAGCGCTACTCCGATGCCAGCGGCATGCTGGTGCTGCGGCCGGTGCCGGAACCGGGTCGTGGCAAGCTGGCGGTCGGTATCTGCAACGAGGCGGCGCGCCTCTACGCGCAGGGCGTGCATGAACTGAACTGGAACCGCCCGCCGCTGATCTTCGTCCCGAAGCCGTAGATTTCGCGTTCCATGCACAATCCCATCATCGCTCCACGGTTACGGTTCACTTACCGCGTCATTCAGAGTTGTCATGAAGCGCGCCTCGCCACCGCGCATGAAAACAGGAGCACCACCCTTCACGACTGCCAACCCCGTCACTCCGAGGTATCGAGGAGTCTTCCGCGAAGCGGCGGTGCGCTACCGCACCGTGTCCAGGCGCAGGGCCGCTTCGCGAAAGACTCTTCGCCTGCGGGCTCTGAGTGACGGATCGTTTTTCCGGGTAAGTTGGTGGTTTTTTCAAAGCAGCGGAGCGAAGAACTCGACGCGCAGTGGCCCTGCGAAACCGCACCGCGTCCAAGCGAAGAGCCGCTTCGCGTCGGACTCCTCGATGCCTCGGAGTGACGAGATTGAGGGAGGGGTACGGTTGTCTTCCCGGTTTCACGCGAGGTGGACATGCAAACGGCCGGCCAATTTGGCCGGCCGTTTGCGTGCATCCGGGGTACGGCGGAACGGCGCTGTTCCGCTACGTTCGTTGGTTAGGCGTTGATATCGCAGGAGCCGTTGGCCGGGAAGTCCGCGTCGTCGAGCGGATCGGTGCCGCTGGTCACTTCCAGGCCATCGCTGAAGCAATCGCCGTCGGTGTCGGGGTCCTGCGGATCGGTGCCGTGAATGTTGGTCTCGTCGTCGTTGCTCAGACCGTCGCTGTCGTCGTCGGCCGCCTCGTCCTGAATCAGGTAAACCGCGAAGACGGTGTAGGTGCTGGGCCCGAAAACGTGGCTCACTTCATTGCCGGTTTCGCCGGTATTGGTATTGGCGATCCGGGCCAGCGAATAGCCGGCGGGAAGCTCGATGTTGTCCGCGGAAAGCACCCAGGTCAGCCCAAACGCCAGATTGGGCCAAACATACGCGTCACCATAGATTTCGGCGGTCGCTGGCGTCAGCACATCGCCGGCTTCGAGCACGGTCACCGTGACGTCCGGCAGCGCGATCGTGCCGTTGGCATCACACTCGGCGTCCGTCGAGTCGGCATCGGGGCAAACGACCCCGACGACCTGCAGCGTGCCGGTGGTTTGCACCTCTCCGATCGTCGTGTAGTAGTAGTTGACGGTCGCGTTCGGCTGGGATGGGGTGAGCTTGAACTGGTAGGCGCCGGCTCCTTCCATCCACTCCGCACCCTCCACCGTCACGTTCGTGTCGGGCGGAGCGGTGTTCTGATTCGGCTCGAACGCGATCAGGTAGGAGCCGGTGTCGGCGCTCATCGGCGAATCGGTGGTGGCCACCGGCAGATCGCTCCACTGGTAGACCCCGGTGTCGAGTTGATCGGCGTCGGCGAGGGTTTGCGAGGCGTCGTTGTTGATGATGAGTTCCGTGTCGGTGCCGCCGTCCATCGGCTCACAGGCGTCCGGACTCCACTCGTTCATCGAATCGACGGTGCAGCTGAAGTAGTTGACGGTCAGGGCGCCATCCGCCACCGGCTCCTGGAGCAGGTAGACGACGCGGTAGAAATCGAGATTGTTGCGGTCGATCGTGAAGTTCCCGCGCTGCACCACGCCGAGATTGCCATCGGTGATGAGGTAGTCACCATAGCCATCCGGGAATTCGGTGACGCGGCCGAGCACGTAATCACCAAAGACGAGCGGTTCCCAAACCACCACGCCGGGCTCATCGGTTTCCTCGGCCTCGTTGAGGCGGAGGCGCTCACCATCGGGCAGGTTGAGATTGATGCGCACGCCATCGCGGTAGGCATCTTCGAGCGGTTCGCACTCGCTGAAGCCGGCGTCCGAGCCGTTGGCGGCGTTGGCGCGCAGCTGATCGCCGGTGATCCCGGCCGGGCAGGCGCGGATATCGAGGGTCAGGCTGCCGCTGAAGCGGGGCATGGCCGGCACCTCGGCGCCAATGATCGCGGCCACGAACACGGTGTCATTCTGATTGGCGATGACGGCGAATTCGCCATCGACGTCGGCGCTCTCACCGGCGGCGAGATCGAAGGTGTCGTTGCCGGTGTCGATCGTCGCGGAGCCATTGATGATGTGCACCAGGCTCGGGGCGGTGCCGGCGCCGACGCGCGATTCGTCGCCCTGCTGCAGTACATCGCGGAGCAGGTCGATATCGCGGCGGCCCTGGGGCGCGGTGAAGCCGTTGCCGCTGTAGACCAGGCGGTCGCCGCCGGCATCGGATGCTTCCGAGGCGGGCACGAGGCCGATGCGGAGGTAGGGGGCGTTGCCGCCCGAGATCGAGGCGCGCTGCTGGGCGACGCCGGAGGCGTTGAAGGCCGCCTCGCCCGCCGCCACCCGCGTTTGCGCGCCGAATGAGTAATCGTTAACGAGCACGCCATCATTGACGGCGACCGTGAAGCCGAGCGCGCGCGTTTCCGGCACCGCGACATCGAGTGGTTCGGCGGTGTCTTCCACGATCCGCCAGGCGGCGGAGCCTTCCGGCAGGAATGACACGCCCTGCGCCACGATGGCGGCGTGTCCGGACGCCGGCGAGGCGTCGTTCCCGATTTGCTGGAAGAGGGCGATCGCCCCGGTCGGCCCGACCAGCGCCAGGGAGAGGATCATCATCACCAGCCCGCTACGGAACAGGCGGGATCGGAATCGTTGCTTCATCTTCGAACGGACCTCCGTTTATACGTGCGCGTTGACCGGGTTCGGGGCTGAACCCGGCCGGTCACTCACCTCTTAGGACGCGCGGCGCTGGCGTTGGTTTCGCCCGGCCTCATTCGATCAGGGCATCCGGACCGATCGAGCCGCGCGCCACCACGCAGGCATTGCCGCCGAGGGTGACGTTCTTGGCGAGATCGCCGTCGAGATCGAAATCGACGGTGAGAGTGCGGCCGCTGGAGACGATGATCGCCACAGGGGCTGCGACGAGGCCGAGCGTGGCGCCGACAATGGCGGCGGCGATGGCGCCGGTGCCGCAGGCGAAGGTTTCGTCCTCAACGCCCCGTTCGTAGGTGCGCATGCGAATGGTGTGACGATTGCGGACGCCGGCGATGTTCACGTTCGTGCCGGCGGGGACGAAGGCTTCGTGCAGGCGCACCGCCCGCCCGTAGGCATTGAACTCCGGATTGGCGAAACCCCCAATGAAGGTATCCGGATCATCCACGAAGGTGACCGCGTGCGGTACTCCGACCTGGATCGCGCTGTAGGTGTGACGGCGGCCATCGATATCGACCTCGATGCCGTGCCGGGGCCGGCCGGGCTGGGACATAACGATCGAAACCGCCGGATCGGCCGGGTCGCTGGCGACCCTGGCCTCGACGATACCGGCATCGGTCTGGAAGCGGCATTCGTCCCGGGCGATGCCCTGAATGACCGCGAAGCGGGCGCCGCACATGGCGCCGTTGCCGCACATTTCGCCGCGAGTGCCATCGGCGTTGACGTAGTGAAAGCGGAAGTCGACCTCGAGCCCGGGATCGGGCTGCTCGATCAGCACGGCGCCGTCGGCGCCGATCGAAAGGCGGCGGCGGCAAATTGCGCGGACGAAGCCGGGAATTACTTCAGGATCGAGGCGGCCGGAGCGGTTATCGATGACCACGAAGTCATTGCCGCTTCCGGACATTTTAACGAACGGAACGAGTTGGTTGGAGGTGATCGGGAGGTTCATCATCGTCCTCGGCTGTTATTATCGTCGTACGTTGACGATACGGCGCTGTTAGTGTCGCATGGTTGGACAGTAGACGGGTGGGTCACGCCACAATGGCGGTAGTGTTAACCTGATAGTCCCTGGGATGGTCCGGCGGAAAATCGAGTCATAACTCCCGAGGGCCTTGTGGTAATCGGATCGCTCATTCACACTTGCTATGTGCCAATTGGCATTGGACTGATACGCAACCTATGCGAAACTTCTCCCGGATTCGGATAGCGCTGAGCGAAAAGCGGGCGAACTGATGGCGACCCACGCAATCGGAATCGATTTCGGTGGCACGAAGCTGTTGACGGCAGTCGTCGAGGCGGAGTCAGGTCAGGTTGTCTCCGAAATCAAGAAGCGCACTCGCGCCTCCGATAGCGCGGATGAGTTGATCGCCAGGCTTTCCGAGAGCATCGAGCAGGTGATTGAAAAGGCGAAGCTGCCGCGGAAGCGGAGTATTGCCGGCATCGGGATCGGTATTGCCGGCCAGGTCGACGCCGGGAAGGGCATGCTGCTCGGCGCACCGAATCTCGGCACCGCCACGATCAACCTGCCGATCGGCCCGCGATTGAGCAAGGCCTTCGACGTGCCCGTGGCGCTGCGCAACGATGTGCAGATCGCTGCCCAGGGGGAAGCCCGCTTCGGCGCCGGCAAGGATTGCGACGACTTTCTCTGCGTTTTCGTCGGCACCGGGGTCGGCGGATCGCTGGTGCGGAACGGCACGCCGCTGACCGGCGCGACCGGGACAGCCGGCGAAATCGGCCACCTCGTCATCGACGCCAACGGCCGGCTTTGCGGGTGCGGTGGCCGGGGTCACCTGGAGGCGTACGCCTCGCGCACCGCAATTACGAAGGCGATCATCGGCGATCTGAAACGGGGCCGGCCGTCGATCCTCGGCGAACTCATCGGCGAACCGAACGAGGATGAGCCGGGTGGTATGGCGATCCGCTCCGGCGTGCTGGCGAAGGCGATCAAGCAGGGTGACGAACTCGCTACGGAAACCATCATGCAGGCCGGAACGTATCTCGGGTTAGGGCTCGCGTCCGCGATCAATCTCGTCAATCCGAAGCGGGTCGTGCTCGGAGGCGGGGTGATCGAGGCGGTCGACCTGCTTTTCAGCGTGGCGGCGAATCACGCGCGCCGTGAGGCGTTACCAACCCCGGCCGCCGAGGTGGAAATCCTCCGGGCCGAACTCGGAGATCATGCCGGGGTGATCGGCGCGGCCCTGATTGGCGCCGGTGAGGGACGAACATAAGCGCCGGTTCGTGCCGGAATTCCCCGGTGCGGTCCCGGCAATGCCGGGCTGGCGGTACGATAGAGCGTTGGGAGCCGTGCAGGGTCTCGAATGAATCAGCCTGGCCTCATGGCCAGCCCTGCGGAGATTGGCGCTTTTCACGAGATCAGAGGTTCGATCCTCCATCGTGAACAAGCGCGTGAACGTGACTGGTTCGTTCGGGGAAATGGACGCGTGAGCGACGAATCGCCGCGCGGGAGATAGAGGTGCATTGTGGTTGAACCATACGGTGGCGGACCCGCGGCCGGAATCGGAACCCCGGCTGGTGGAACCGAAGTGGCGGTGTTCGTTGACTTCGAGAATATCCGGTACTCAACGATCAATTCATACGGCCGGGAACCGGATCCGATCAGCTGGCGTGACAAGGCGCTCAAATACGGATTGATGG
>JADLGF010000154.1 GCA_020849415.1 Thermomicrobiales bacterium | reverse complement strand
ACGGTGTGCCCCACCATGCCTGGGAAAATGGTCGACGCGCGCGCCCAGGTGCGAATGACGCGCCGCTCGTTGCCGCGGTTCAGCGCCTCGATCTTCTCGCGCAGCTTGGCGTCGATGTAGGGTCCTTTTTTGGACGACCTCGACACTATGTGCCTCCTCGATTACTTCCGCTTCTTGTTCCGGGAGCGCACGATCATGTCGTCGGTGCGCTTGTTGTTGCGAGTGCGCGCCTGGACCGGCTTGCCCCACTTCGTCTTGGGCTGGCCACCAATCGGGGCCTTGCCTTCACCACCGCCGTGTGGATGGTCGCGTGGGTTCATCACGGAGCCGCGCACCGTTGGCCGGCGGCCGCGATGACGGTTGCGGCCGGCCTTGCCGATCACGATGTTCTCGTGATCAACGTTTCCGACCTGACCCAGCGTGGCCATGCAATCGAGGTGAACCAGGCGTACCTCACCAGACGGCATACGCACCTGGGCGTAGGAGTCTGACTTCGCCATGAGCTGCGCCGAGACGCCGGCCGAGCGGCAAAGCTGCCCGCCCTTGCCGGGGTAAAGCTCGATGTTGTGAATCTGCGTACCGGTCGGGATGTTGCGCAAGGGCAGGGCGTTCCCGGTGCGGATCGGCGCCTCTGGCCCAGCCACGACGGTGTCGCCAACGCTGATGCCGACCGGCGCCAGCATGTAGCGCTTCTCGCCATCCACGTAGTGCAGGAGCGCGATACGCGCCGAGCGGTTGGGATCGTATTCGATCGCCGCAACCTTGGCCGGCACGCCGACCTTGTTGCGCTTGAAATCGATGATCCGATAGAAGCGCTTGTTGCCACCGCCCCGGTGCCGCGTGGTGATGCGGCCTCGGTTGTTCCGGCCAGCGTGCTTCTTCAGCGGCTCGATCAGGCTCTTCTCAGGCTTCTTCTTGGTGATCTCCTCGAAGGTGCTGACGCTCATCGAGCGCCGCCCCGGCGAGGTTGGCTTGTAGATGCGAATGGGCATCGCCGCGTCCTTCCTCAGTCTTCCGGCCTGCTAGACCTGTTCGAATACGTCAATACGCTGGCCGGGGAAGAGGGTGATCACCGCCTTCTTCCACGAGCGCTCCTGACCGTGAATGCGTCCACTCCCGCGCCGGATCGCGCGCGAGCGGCGCGAGCCCTTCACGTTCATGGTGTTCACGGCCTTCACGCGCACGTTGAACAGCTTTTCAATGGCCTCGCGAACCTGGATCTTGTTGGCTTCCACCGCCACCTCAAAGGTGTACTGGTCTCGTTCCATCAGATCCGTATTTTTCTCCGTGATCAGCGGCCGGATGATCACCTGGTCAATCGATAGAGCTGGCATCCTAGGACTCCTGCGCCTCAGCCTGCCGCCACGAGCTTGGCTCGCGCTTGTCCTCAGGCAATGCCAGCCACGATTCCACAACGGGAATGGCTTCGCTGGTCACCAACAGGCGATCAAATTTCAGAATGTCACGGACATTCAGGTAACGCGCATCCACCACCCAGACGTTCTCCAGGTTGCCGGACGAGCGGCGAATCGGCTCCACCTTGCCGTCGGTCACGATCAGGTAGGAGCGGCCCTGCGGCAGCGTCTCCAGGATCGCCTTCATCGCCTTGGTGCGTGGCTCAACGTCACCCAGGCCATTGATCACGGTCAGCCGCTCGTCCTTCACCTTGGCGGAGAGGGCAGAGCGGACCGCCAGCCGGCGCACCTTGCGCGGCAGGTCCTGCTTGAAGGACCGCTGGTGCGGGCCAAAGGCCGCGCCGCCGCCGATCCACTGTGGGGAGCGGATGGAGCCCTGGCGCGCGCGCCCGGTCCCCTTCTGGCGCCATGGCTTGGCGCCGCCACCGCGGACCTCGCCTCGCGTCTTGGTGTCTCTCGTGCCGAGCCGGGCGTTCGCCAACTGGCGCAGGAGCGCCTGGTGCATCACCGGGATGTTCGGCTCGATGCCCCAGACGGTCTCGTCGAGCTCCGCTGAGCCGACCACCTTTCCCTGGGTATCAAGAACATCAACATTCATCATCGTAACTCCGGGGCCGAGAGGAGTAACTCTCAGGGCCATGCGCGCCGTGTAGCGCTACTTCTTCCGCGCCTTCACGGCCCGCTGGACGATGACCACGCCCTCGTTCGGCCCCGGCACTGAACCTTCAATCAACAAGATGTTGCGGTCCGTGTCCACACGCAGCACCCGCAGGTTCTGCACGGTGACCCGGTCGTTGCCCATGCGGCCCGCCATGCGCATGCCCTTGAACACGCGGCCCGGCGTGGCGCTGGAACCGATCGATCCCGGCGCGCGCGCGCGGTCAGACTGACCGTGCGTCTTGGGGCCGCCACTGAACCCGTGGCGCTTCATGCCACCCGCGAAGCCCTTGCCCTTCGAGGTCCCGATGACATCCACCAGGTCGCCCTCGTTGAAGGCGTCGGCCTTGATGATCTGCCCCACCTCGAACTCGGAGACGTTATCCGCCTTGACTTCGCGCAGTGTGCGGGACATGAACCCGCTCGCCTGGCGATGACCGCGCTCGGGTCGGTTCAGCCGCTTATCCAGACCAAAACCAAGCTGAATAGCGTTGTAGCCGTCCTTATCGTCTGTCCGGACCTGCGTCACGACGCAGGGACCGACTTCAACCACCGTGACTGGGTGCGCCAGTCCCGCGTCGTCGAAAACCTGGGACATGCCCAGCTTCTTTCCAATGAGCCCGTTAATCATTGGCTCTCTCCTGTCCTCCAGGAAGCGGTGCAGCGCTCAGGCCGCTCCCGCCGCAGAGCGTGATCGACGCGCGGCCAACAATTCAGCCGCGCGCCGAAACCA
This sequence comes from Thermomicrobiales bacterium, assembly GCA_020849415.1. GTDB lineage: Bacteria > Chloroflexota > Chloroflexia > Thermomicrobiales > UBA6265 > JADLGF01. Next base: position 312 of record JADLGF010000154.1, on the reverse strand, counting down.
CACTTACAACTTGATCTCGATATCCACGCCAGCCGGCAGGTTCAGGCGCATCAGCGAACGAATGGTGTTGCCGCTTGGCTCCAGCACATCGATCAGCCGCTTGTGCGTCCGCACCTCGAACTGTTCCTGTGAATCCTTGTCGATGAACGGCGAGCGGATCACGCAGAACTTCTCGATGCGCGTCGGCAGCGGGATGGGACCCGCAACCTTGGCGCCCGTCGATTCTGCAGTTTCCACGATCTTGCTCGCCGACTGGTCGAGCACCTTGTGGTCATAGGCCTTCAGGCGGATGCGAATCCGCTGACTTGGCTT
>JADLGF010000153.1 GCA_020849415.1 Thermomicrobiales bacterium | reverse complement strand
GCGCGACCGCGTGGTAAAATCACAACCCGGCTGTGGTCGCACAGATGTTCGTGTGGTGAGTATAAACGGAATCAGGACAGGGCGGTATGGCAGACGACGGTGTCCGGCATCGCATTGACCAGCTTCGCGAAACGATCGATCGGTGGAGTTACGAGTACTACGTGCTCGATCAGCCGAGCGCGACGGACGATGAATACGACGCCGTTTTCCGGGAACTCCGCGAACTCGAAGCCGCCCACCCCGAGTTGATCACCCCCGATTCCCCCAGCCAGCGGGCCGGCGCCAAGGCCGACACGCCGTTCGGCAAGGTCGAGCATCCGGTGGCGATGCTCTCGCTCAGCAACGTCTACAACGAAGAGGAGTTGAGGGCCTGGAAAACGCGGGCCGAACGCTTCGCCGGCGGCAGCGAACTCAGTTTCGTGGTCGAGCCGAAGATCGATGGTCTGGCGGTGGCGATTACCTACGTTGATGGGCGGTTTGTCCGTGGCGCTACCCGGGGCGATGGCTTCGTCGGCGAGGATATCTCCGCCAATCTCCGTACGATCCGCACGATTCCCCTCCGTTTGTACGGCGAGGCGCCGCCCGAGATCGAGGTACGCGGCGAAATCTATCTGCCGAAACGGGATTTCGAGCTTCTCAACGAAGGGATTCTGGAACAGCGCGGCACGCCCTTCATGAACCCGCGCAACGCCGCCGCCGGATCGCTGCGCCAGCTCGATGCCCGCATCACCCGCAGCCGGCCGCTCCGGCTCATCACGTACGGCATCGGCTACGTCAACGGTGCGCGGGCGCCGCGAACGCATTTCGAAGGCCTCCAATTGCTGCGGTCGGTCGGGTTCGTCGCCTCACCGGCGGCGGAGCGTTGCGCCACGGTCGAGGCGGTCTGGGCGGTCTGCCAGCGCTGGCTCGAACAGCGGAACGAGTTCGACTTCGAAATCGACGGGGTCGTGATCAAGGTCGATGATGTCCGGCTCCAGGAGGAGATCGGCTGGGTCGCGCGCGAACCGCGCTGGGCGACCGCCTACAAGTTTCCGGCGATCCAGAAAGTGACGACCCTGGAAGCGATTGAGATCAACGTCGGCCGTACCGGCACCCTCAATCCGCTCGCGCACCTGACGCCGGTCAACATCGGCGGCGTGATGGTGCGGCGCGCGACGCTGCACAACGAGGACGAGATCGCGCGCAAGGATCTTCGCATCGGCGACACGGTCGTCGTTCAGCGGGCCGGCGATGTGATTCCGCAAATCGTGATGGCGATGGTCGATCGCCGGACCGGCAACGAAATCCCCTTCGTGATGCCCGAGAACTGCCCGGTGTGCGGATCGCCGACGGTGCGCGAAGAGGGCGAAGCGATGCGCTATTGCACCAACAGCGCCTGCCCCGCCCAATTGAAGGAACACCTGCACCACTTCGTCGCTCGTACCGCCATGGATATCGATGGCATGGGCTCGAAACTGACCGATCGCTTTGTCGACCTGGGCTGGATTGACGATATCGCCGATGTCTTCACGCTTGATTGGGAAGCGGTCGCGCAACTCGAAGGACTCGGCGAGAAGAGCGCCGCGAATCTCTCCGCCGCCGCTGAGGCGAGCAAATCGAGGCCGCTGGCGCGGGTGGTGAACGCGCTTGGCATCCGTCACGTCGGTGAGCGCACCGCCCAGCTGCTGGTCGATCGGTTCGGTTCGGTGGAGGCGATGATGGCGGCCAGTGAGGCGGAGATCAGCGCCATTGGCGGGATCGGCTCGGTGGTGGCGGCCAGTATCGCCAGCTTCTTCGCCGACGAGCGGAATCAGGCGGTGATCGCCAAATTGCAGACAGCCGGCGTGCGCATGGCCGAGGAGCGGCAGGAGCGCGCCAACGGCGCCAATCTGACCGGCATGACGATCGTGCTCACGGGGCGGTTCGAGCAGTACACGCGGCCGCAGGCGGAAGAACTGCTGCGCCAGGCGGGGGCGAGCGTTACCGGGTCGGTTTCAAAGAAGACGACGCTGGTGATTGCGGGTGAGGACGCCGGCAGCAAGGCCGATCGCGCTCGGGAACTGGGAATTCGAATTGCGAGCGAGGCCGATTTGGTGCGTCTGCTGAATGGGGAGACGCTGGATTAGCGCTGCGTCGGTTTACCCCTGCACTCGAAGTGCAGGGGTATGGACGGAAGCGTCTCCGACGCTTGGTTGATTGATGACAAGACAGGCTCATCCAGTATCTGTACTATTCGGGCGGTGATTTGCGTTCCGTAGCGATCGGTTGGTTTTTCCTCTGTGACAGCGGTTTTCAATGTCGTCCTGCCGGTCGCGCTGATTGTCCTGATCGGGTATATCGCCGGGCGAAAAATCTCCTTCGATCTCGGTAGCCTGTCGAAGCTGTCGCTCTATGTCCTTGCCCCGGCGCTTTCGTTCAACAGCATGTACAAGGCCCAGCTGGGAGCCGGCGACGCGATCCGGATTTTCCTGGCGTTCGGGCTTTCGACCGCCTTCCTGATCGTCATCGCCCGAGGTATCGGCACCGTAACCGGGCAGAATGACGCCGGCAAGCGGAGCCTGATCGCGACCACGATCTTCCCGAATGTCGGTAACTTCGGTCTGTCGCTCTCCCTCTTCGCACTCGGCGAAGCCGGTCTTGAGCGGGGCATGGTCACCTACGCCGCCGGAGCGCTGCTCACATTCGGGCTCGGACCGGCGCTGGTCAGCGGCCAGGGGTTACGACGCGGGTTCGTCACTACCGTGCGTTTGCCGATGATCTGGGCGATGGTGGCGGGCGTGGCGTTCCGCGCCGCCGGCATCGATCTGCCGAAAGGCGTAGGGTCGAGCGTCGATCTGCTAGCGGGGGCGACGATTCCGCTGCTGCTGATCTTGCTCGGGTTGCAAATCAGCCAGAGCCGGATCACCGTCGAGCGCTCCGACTGGATCGCCACCACCTTGCGGCTGGGGGTCGGCCCGATTGCGGCCTACGTCGCTGGCCGGATCGTTGGACTCGATCCGCTGGCGCTGAAGGTGCTGGTCTTGCAGTGCTGCACCCCGACCGCTGTGAATGCGCTGTTGGTCACCGCCGAATTCGGCGGCGACGCCCGCAAAGCCGCCCGGATCGTCGTGCTGACCAGCCTGGTCAGCCTCGCCACCGTGCCAATCGTCCTCTGGTTGCTGGGAATCTAGCGCGAGCATTTTGGCGAGTCAGCGCGTCCTGCCTGGGGCCTTTTCTCCGGTTGACGCCTGATTTCGCCGGTATTGACCGGATACTATTCCCATCAACGACCGGCGCACAACGAGATACGGGGAGCTTTCTCATGGCGATAGATTTCGTTCAGATCGATGCCTTCACCGACCGGCCACTCTACGGCAATCCTGCTGCGGTGGTCTTTGACGCGGACGAAATCTCGACGGAAATCATGCAAAAGATCGCGCGGGAGATGAACCTCTCGGAGACGGTCTTCATCCTGGACCCGACGACGTCGGGGGCTGATTATCGCGCGCGCATTTTCACCCCGATGAACGAATTGCCCTTTGCGGGTCATCCAACATTGGCAGCCGCAAGCGCCGTACTGGACCGCGTGCCCGACAAGATGAACACAACCCTCCTGAGGCAGGAGTGCGGAATCGGCATCGTACCGGTTGAAGTCATCGAGACAGAATCCGGACGTTTGCTTCGCATGACCCAGGGAGTCCCCTCGTATCGTGACGTGAGGTTTTCACGCGAAACCGTGGCGCGGATGCTTGGTTGCGCGGAGAGTGACCTGGCGAGCACTCCGTTCGAGGTCGTTTCCACCGGGGTGCCCTGGTTGATCGTTGAGCTTTCCCGCTTTGGGGCGATCTCCTCGCTCGATCCTGATCAGGGCTTGATTCTGCGGGAGTGCAAGTCGATCGGCGCAGCAGGCGTGACCGTGTTCGTGGAAAAGAAGGATGGAAGCAAGGAACGCATCCGCGTGCGCACCTTTGCTCCCGGCGAGGGCGTGGCCGAGGATCCGGTCTGTGGGTCGGGTAATGGTTCGGTGGCCGCGTTCATCGCCCGCCACAAAGATGTGGGTGCGCGAACGGGAGCCTATCTCTCCGAGCAAGGGATCGAGATCGGCCGTGATGGCCTGATTCACGCTTCCTGGGAAGAGAACGACGGCGTATTGACCGTGAGGATTGGCGGTTCGACCGCCCTCTCGGCGAGCGGCAAGCTGCATATTTAGGTGGGAATGCCTGTTGCCATCCAGCCAGGAATGTCAACGGGGCGGTTGTGATGTGGCGGTCACTCGGAGCCCCGAGAGCGGGCGCTAGTCTCCGGATCGGTCTTCCACTGGCGCTGGTGGCGCTTTCGTATCGCGCTTGTCCCGTACGGGCAACCGAGGGGGTGCAAGACCCACGCTTACGGAATTCGTGGGCTTAAAGGGTCAGTCGCCGTCGCCGGTGAGGAGGAACTTCTCGGGAAGTTCCTCGTCGAAGTCGTCGGGGTCGTCCACCGGCGCCTGTTTTGCGGCTGTGGCGGGAGAAGGGCGGCGACCGTTGGCGCGGGTGTGGCGGCGGTCGAACGGGCGGATCGTCGCGACCTGCTGCCCGTGGTGGAAAACGGTGAGCACCGCCGGTGCGTCGTCCGGCAGCTCGTCATCATCGAAGCCGTCATCGAGCGCGGCCGGTCGGACCGGCGCCACCACCGGCG
>JADLGF010000152.1 GCA_020849415.1 Thermomicrobiales bacterium | reverse complement strand
CCGGGGGATATCGGAGCATGGCGACTCCGCCGCTCACGCAACCAGCACCAACCGTCACACCGCGCGGGCGATCGAAACGCGCCCGCCGGGATATGTGGTTCGCGATCGCGTTGATGTTGCCGACGCTGATCGCGGTGATCGGGGTCAGCGTCTATCCGGTCGGGTACGCGATCTGGACCTCGCTCCACAACGTCAATCCCTCGCTCGGGATGAACTCGTGGGCGGGACTCGACAACTACACGCGAGTGCTGGGGCAGGAGAACTTTCAGGTCGCGTTCAGAAACACGATGCGCTTCGCTGGTTCGGCGACGGTGCTCACGCTCTTGCTCGGCATGCTGATGGCGCTGGTGCTCAACCAGCCCTTCTTCGGGCGCGGGCTGATGCGGAGCATCGTGCTGGTGCCGTGGGCGATCTCCGGCACCGTGGTCGGCATCCTCTGGTTCTGGATCTACGACGGTGGCTACGGAACGCTGAACGGTGTGCTCTTCAAACTCGGCCTCATCGACTCGTACCAGGCCTGGTTGAGCGACGGCGACCGGGCGATGAACCTGGTCGTGGTGGCGTACGTCTGGAACAGCGCGCCGATGGCGGCGCTCTTCTTCCTGGCAGCGCTGCAATCGGTGCCGGGGAATCTCTATTCCGCGGCCAAGATGGATGGCGCCGGCATCTGGCAGCGGTTCCGTTACATCACCCTGCCGTGGCTGCGGCCGATCCTGGTGCTGGTGTTGTTGCTTTCCACGATCAACGGCGTGATGGCGTTCGATCTGATCTATTTCCTGACCCGGGGCGGGCCGGGCATTTCTACAACTGTCTTTTCCTGGCTCGGATACAACACGATCTTTTCTTTCTTCCAGTTCGGTCAGGGCACCGCCATCCTGCTGATCCTGACTATGATGTGCCTGGTGCTGGCGTTCCTCTACATGTACCTGCTCGACCGGCAGCCGCGGGACGCCAAGGCTGGTCCGGACGAAGCAACCAATCTCGACCTCGAGGATGACCTGGAACGGCGGAGTCGGACGACGATGCAGATCGCCGCGCTGAGCCGAAAGGGAGAACGGCCCCCCTTTACGGCCGGGCGGCACACGTGGCTGAACTCGCGTTCGGGCCGCGCCTGGAAGGGTCGCCTGATCTACCTGCCGGTGGCGATCATCGCCATCTGGTCGCTGGCGCCGGTCACCTGGCTCCTGATCATGAGCCTCTCCCCGTTCACCGATCTGCTCAGCAAACCGCCGGCCTTCTGGCCCGATTTCACCTTTCAGAACTACCGGAATATTTTCACCGGACAATCGAGCGCGAACACGGCCGGGGTGCCGATGGTGGCGACGCGCGTGCCGAACGCCCTGCTGAACAGCACGATCGTGGCCGGCTCGGTGACTATCGTCTGTCTGCTGCTGGGATCGATGGCGGGCTACTCGTTCTCACGGTTCGGTGGTGAGTCGCGCTTCCTGCGCGTTTCGCTGCTCGGCATGATGATGACGCGAATGGTGCCGGGGATCGCGATCATGGTGCCCTGGTTCCTGTTGTTCCGGAATCTCGGGTTGTCAAACACCAAAACCGGCCTGGTGATCAGCTACGCCAGTTTCAGCATTCCGCTGGTGCTCTGGATTCTGAAGTGCTACTTCGATACCGTCCCGCGCAACCTGGAGCGGGCCGCCGCGATCGACGGCTGCGGTCGTATCGAGACCTTCATCCGGATCGTGTTGCCTCTGGCGGCGCCGGGATTGGTGGCGGCGGGCCTTTTCGCCTTCATCATGGCCTGGAACGAGTTCATCTTCGCGCTGAATCTGGCGCAATCGGACACCTCGATGACGATCACGTACGTGATCGCGCAGATCTACGGCGTGGCGCAATACGGCCAGCAGAACTACGGCACGCTCTTTGCGTCGGGCATTCTGGCGATTCTGCCGCCGATCGCCCTGGCGTTCCTGTTCCAGCGCCGGCTGGTGCAGGGGCTGACTGCCGGCTCGGTGAAGGGATAGGGACGAACGGACGATGGCGCGGGTAACGATCGAGCACCTCACCAAGCAGTTCAAGGATGTCAAGGCGGTCGACGATCTCTCCCTCGAGATACCGGAGGGGAGTTTCGTGACGCTGCTCGGTCCGTCCGGCTGCGGCAAGAGCACCACGCTCTATTGCATCGCCGGTCTGGAAGACGCCACCGGCGGCGAGATCTACTTCGATGACGTGCGTGTCACCGAGCTTTCGCCCAAGGATCGCGATGCCGCGCTCGTTTTTCAGGATTACGCACTCTACCCGCACATGAATGTGCAGGACAATCTGGCGTTTGCCCTGAAGATGCGGCGGACGTCGAAGTCGGAAACGAAACAACGGGTGCAGCAGGTGGCCGAGGTGCTCGGCCTCGAACGGTTACTGCAGCGGCGACCGAGTCAGCTTTCGGGCGGACAGCGCCAGCGGGTGGCGCTGGGACGGGCGCTGATCCGGGACGCGAATGTCTTCCTGATGGATGAGCCGCTCTCGAATCTCGATGCGCTGCTGCGCTTCAATACCCGCACCGAGATCAAACGCCTGCAACGCGAACTTGGCACCACCACCATCTTCGTGACGCACGATCAGGAGGAGGCGATGGTGCTCTCCGACCGGATCGCGATCATGAGCGAAGGGAAACTCCAACAGTACAGTTCGCCGAAGGAGACCTACAACCGGCCGGCCAATCGGTTCGTGGCCGGATTCATCGGCAGCCCGCGAATGAATTTCCTTGACGGGGAGTTCGGCATCGAGAACGAGGCGGCGATCCTGCGAGGTCGGGCCACGATCGAGATTCCGGGTGAAGCCGCTCGCCGGATCGCCGCGGATCGGGGCGGAGCGGTGGTCGCCGGCGTCCGACCGGAACACATCCGCCTGAGTCCGGGCGCGAGCGGCGGCATACCGGGGGTGGTGGAGTTGCTCGAACCGGTCGGGCCGGTGACGTACGTCGACTTCACGATCGCGGGATCTCCGCTGCGCGCGAGCGTGCCGGCATCGACGATGCTGGAACCGGGCGAGTCGGTCGGCGTTTCGTTCGAACCCGATCAATTCCACTTCTTCGACAAGGTAACCGGCGCTCGCATCGATGTCGCCTGACGCGTTAGGGCTGATATACCATTCGCTCCGGCGTGAGCGAGGGGCTTGATGGGGATTGATTGGCGCAACGCAATTTGGCCGGATGATCGGGTCCGGCGATTCCTGCACCTCCTGCTACTGCTCTATTTCCTGAAGCAGATCTTCATTGCCTTCACGATGCCGGCCTTCACCGGGCACGACGAGGTCGCGCATTTCCAGTACATTCGCACCGTCGCCACCGAATACCGGCTGCCGATCATTCCCGATCTCGAGTTCTGGCGCGAAAACCGGGAACAGGATGGGCCGAAGACCGGGGGCGATTTCTTCGACATCGACCTGTACCCCTACGCGAACTACGTACTCGACTGGTTCACCTATCAGCCAGATGAAGCGCTGTACGAGCGGTACGTGAATGAACCGATCCACGCCGTAACATTCCCGGATTTTGTGAACGATATTCGAAGTCAATCGTGGCCAAGTGGATGGCAATATGCCGCCAACCACCCGCCGCTCTATTACGTGATCGCGGCCCCGCTTTACCGGGCGACGGACTGGATGTCGCTCGAGAACCAGATGCTGGTGCTGCGGTTGATCGCCATTCCGTTCGGGGCGCTGGCCGTCGCCGGAACCTGGTTGATGGCTCGGTATCTGTTTCCGGCGAGCGGGTTCCTGGCGGTGACGGCGTCGACGATCGTGGCGTTCCAACCGCAGGTTTCCTACGAAGCCGCGATGATCAACAACGATATCCTCGTAATCGGCCTCGGTACCTTGCTGCTCGCGTTGCTGCTGCGCGGCATGCGCTTCGGCTTTCCGCGCCGGCTGGTGGTGGCGATCGGGCTGCTGTTCGGATTGATGCTGCTCTCGAAGGGGAGCGCCATCGTCTTCGCCCTGCCGATCGCGCTCATGATGATCGCCGGCATCGGGCCGCGCCGAATTCGGATGTGGGCGCCGAAAGGTCTCGCGGTGGCGGGGATCGGATTCCTGGCGGCAGCGCCGTGGTACCTCTTTTTGTATCGCACCTACGGCAACTTCAGTGGGCTCGACCAGATCGCCGATCTCCAGATGATGCACACCTACCAGCAGGGCACGGATCCCCCCGACATCTGGAATGACCTGATCTGGAATGAACGCTTCGCGGTGATGCGCTGGAACGAAACCTGGGGTGAATTCGGCTGGCGACTGATGCCGTTGAAATCGAATCTCCTCTGGGTGATCGGTGTGCCGTTCGTTGTCTGCCTGATCGGATTCCTGGCGTGGTCGGTGCGCCTGATGGTGAGGCGACGTCCCGCTGGCGTTCGCGGCACGATCGCCAATCCCGAAACATGGCAGCGGTGGGCGGTCGGTGGCCTGTTCCTGACCTGCCTGCTTGGATACGCGGCCGTGATCCAGTTCGGCATGCGCTTCCAGTTGACACAAGCGCGCTACTTCTTCCCGATGCTGCCGGCAGCGATTGTGCTGGTGATGATCGGCCTGCACACCCTCGTACCACGACGGGCGCGGAGCTACGCGCAGGTGGCGGTGGTCGCCGGCATGCTGGCGTTGAATATCTACATCTTCGCCGCCTACGTATTGCCCTACTGGTACGCGCGGGCCGACAGCCCGATTCTCTGATGATCGACCGCCTGCGCCGGCTGATCTGGCCGAACGATTCCGCGCGCCGGTTCCTCACCCTGTTGTTGCTGACGTTCACGGTGCAGCAACTGCTCATCGTACTCATCTTCCCGCCATTTTCGGGGCACGATGAGGTCGCGCATTTCGATTACGCCCGGATCGTCGCCCAGGAACGGCGACTGCCAGTTATTCCCGAGCTTGACGAGTGGCGGACCGCGTTTCGGGCGGGAGAAACGCCGCCGGGCGATTTCATCCCGCCCGATCTCTACGCCTACTGCCTCTTCACGCTCGAATGGTGGCCGTGCGAACCGGACAATCCAGATCTGGCCGCGAATCCCCCCTACCAGATGAATAGCGAGCGCGACGGATCGCTCTTTCCGGTTGCGTGGCAGTACGCGGCCAATCATCCGCCGCTCTACTACGTGCTGGCGGCGCCGGTGCAGTCGCTGCTCGATGGTCATGGCCTGGGCTTGCAGAACCGCATCCTGAGGCTGATCTCGATTCCCTTCGGGCTGCTGCTGGTGGCGGGCACCTTTGCGCTCGGACGGCAGGTGACACCCGGCCGGGGCTTCGTTCCGGTCGCAGCGGCGATCTTCGTCGCCTTCCAACCGCAGGTGGCCTTCAGCGCCGCCATCTTCAACAACGATGTCACCGTCATCGCGGCCGGCGCGTGGCTGCTCGCCCTGCTGCTCTACGGGATGCGGCGCGGATTCTCGAAGCGCGTGGTGATCGGACTGGGACTCCTGTTCGGGGTCGGGCTGCTGCTCAAGGGGACGGCGATCGTCTTCGCGCCGATCGTTGCGCTGGCGATGATCCTCAGTATCGGCTGGGGGAATCCGCGGGCCTGGCTGCCGAAGGGCGCCGCCGTGGCGGCCATCGGGCTCGGCGTTGCATCGCCCTGGTACGTGCATCTGTGGCGGAGTTACGGCAGTTTCGATGGGCTCGATCGGGTCGAGCGCTTGCAGGCGTCGTGGAATTACGTCGATGGGGCACCCGGCTTTTTCGCGCTGCTGACCGACGGCGCGTTCATCAGCCGGTTCTGGCGCGAAATGTGGGGCGGCTACGGTTGGCGCCGAATTCCGTTCGAGGATTGGCTACTCTGGTCGATCGGCATCGTCTGCGCAGTTTGCGTTGTTGGGCTGGTCCTTGAATTCGTTCGGAATCGGGGCGTGGGATCAACCCGTGTAGGGGAGGGTCTTGTGCCCTCCCGCGGTCGCCCGCAGGCGACCGTCACCTTTGACGATGATCGGGTTTCCGATGGAAACGCTCCGAATCGCACCGAGGTGGTCGCGCTTCGCGCGACGGGAGCCCACAAGGGACTCCCCTACCCGGGTTTGATGGTGTTAGTTGCCACCGTTGTTGTGGCGTATCTGGCGGTGATTCAGTTCGGGACGACCTTCGAGCTGGCGCAGGCGCGGTACGCGTTTCCGGCGATGCCGGCGCTGGCGGTACTGCTGGCAGTGGGGCTGCGGGCGTTGGCACCGGTCGGCTACCGCCGATACGCGCTGGTCCTGTGGGTGGCGGCGCACCTGGCGATGACGGTTTACGTCTACTCAGCCTGGGTGGTGCCGTACTGGCACCTCGGCGCGCCCCGGTAACGGACGAGGCCCGGTCGCGATCGACGGGGCCTCGCTCCTGATTACGGCCGTTCGGTCTCGGCCGGCGGGGCGCCGGAATCGTCGTCGGCGTCCGGCTCCTCCTCTTCGTCGTTGAGGTCCGGCTCCGGCTCCTCATCCTCCGGGAGGCTGTCGAGGAAGTCGATGATGACCGGTATCAACGCCTCCTCGGTGATGGAAAGCAACTCGTCCTCGGGGTTGAGCAGATTGGCGCGGGTGCGCGGCACCAGCAGCGTCGGCGGTACACCCTCGCCCTCGACGGCGACCTCACCATCGATCGTGACGCGCTGGATCGATGCCTGGAACGAGAGGCCGCCCGGCAGCGCCCAGGTGAAGATGCCCGCCTCAACGCCGGCGGTGGGGGTGTATCCGACGATCAAATTGTCCGGATTGTGGGCGATGGCGGCGGCGAAGATTTCGCAAGCGCTGGCGCAGCTTTCGTCGATGATCAGCGCGATCGGGAATTCGAAGCGTGGCGCGACTGGCTGAACGTAGTCGAAGCCGACCGGCACCGCCACCCCATCCTCGTTCATCAACTCATTCTCGAAGAGGATGAACGGCTCATCGTAGAAACTGCCGGCCATGTAGAGCGCGATCATGCCCAATCCGCCGCCGTTATCGCGGACATCCAGGATCAGCCCCGGGATGCCGTATTCGTTCAGGGTGTTGATGGCGGCGTTCCAGGCCGAGGTCATCATGATCGGATCGGCGTAGAACGTGTTGATGCGGATGTACCCGATGCCGGACGGCAGAATGGCGGCGTCAACCGGCAACTGGAGCGGATCGTAGTCTTCGACATTGATCGTGGCGTTGATGCGGGCGTCGCGATCCTCGATATCCTCGGAGAAGGTGAGTTCCACCGTCTCTTCGTCGTCATCCTCGTTCTGGAAGGTGACCTCGACCGTGTCACCGAGCGGGCCGCGGGTCAGCATTTCGTACTGGAAAAGCCGCCGCGCGTGATCGGTGGAGAAGGTGATGATTTGCGCCGCATCCTCGACCGCATCGATCGGATCGTCGCCATTCCACTCGATAATCGTCGCCCCGACCTCGATACCGGCTTCATCGGCCGGCAAACCCGGGGTGACCGACGTGACGATCACTTCGCCGTCATCGGTTTCGGCCAGCCGCATGCCGAGGCGGCCGCCGATCGTTTCCTCGATGTGCTCATCGGAAATGGTGCCGCCGACGTGCCCATCCGGAAACTCCAGCACGAACTGGGTGATGACGTTGTTGAACGCGGTCAGATCGTCATCCGCCTCCGCCGCTTCGACCATCGGCAAGTAGGTGGCGCGCAGATCCGCCCAATCGATTTCCTTTTCCGCGGTGAAGGCGTAGCGAATCTCGAGTTCGTCGATCAGCGCCGTGAAGGCCTCGGTGAACGACAGATCGGAGAGATCGGTGAATCCATCGTCACCGGGATGAAGCGTGACCTCCACCGATTCGTCCCGAACCTGCTCAAACGGTTCCGAGTTGAGATCGATCAACGTCCAGCCGGCTTCGACCGGCGCGACCGGATCGTCGTCGGTGAGGAAGATGCCGTCGGGCCCGAGGCCGCTGGAGAATGACTGCTCGCCATCGGGCGCCCAGACGAGAACCTGACCGCCGACAACCTGGCTCTCCGGCACGGTGACGATCAGCGACGAGAAGGAGCCGCCCCAGCCGGTGCCTTCTTCGGGCGTCATGAACGGATCGCCGAAGGTGTTGGCGCCGAACTCGATCGAGAAGAGCTGCACACCCGGATCGTCGTTGGCATCGCCGTCGAGATCGTTGAGCGAACCGAGGGGAACGGTCGGCAACGAGAGCCTGAATTCGAGTTCACCGTCCTGGAGATTGCCGATCGCCGCCGCCATGATCTGGCTTTCGAGCGGAATCGCCATTTCGGGATCTCGGTTAACGTAGGGGGTCATGTCGAGGAGCATGAAGTAGGGTTCGGAGAGAAGCTGCATGATCAGCGGGTTATCGGTGGTGAAGACGCCGCTGACGAACTGCACGCCGTTCGAGCCGGTTTGCGCGATCGCGCCACGACCGCCGGTGAGCGGAGTGACCACCAGCACCAGGGCCAGGAGGAGGGTGAGCGCCGATCGGCCGATCCGGACGCCGGCCGGGCTGGATTGCGAGTGATCCGACATGGGGTGCTCCTCCTCGGGACGGGATGGTCCGCGCCCGGTTTTGGCTGGTTTTGACGAGGTGATGATAGTGGATCACCATCTGCGTATGAGTTGACACGGCAACGGCCGCGCACTACATATCGCACTGTTAGCCGCCCCGGGCGGGCGGCGGGAAGGAGCGCGGCGTGCCGAAGACCCGGGATCTGACGGAAGAGCGGGTGATCGTGGTCGGGCTCGGCCGCTTCGGGCGGAGCGTGGCGCGGACGCTGCACGATCTCGGCTACGAAGTGACGGCGATCGATCTCGATGAGCGCCAGGTCGAGGAAGCCGCGGGGTACACCTCGCTGGCCGTTCAGGGGAACGGCGCCGACGAGGAGTTGCTGCGATCGCTCCAGGCCGATCGGGCCGGTGTCGGTATCGTGGCGCAGGGGCGAAGTCTCGAAGCGAATGTGATTGCGGCGCTGATTCTGAAGAAGACCGGCGTGAAGTGGGTGGTGGCCAAGGCGACCAACGAACTTCACGGCGAACTCCTGCGCCGGATCGGCGTCAACCGGATCGTCTTTCCGGAGCGCGATTCGGCCATTCGATTGGCGCACGCGATCGCGGTGCCGAACATCAATGACTACATCTCGCTCTCGCCGACGAGCGGCGTCGCGAAGTTCGAGGCGCCGCCGGAGTTCATTGGTAAGACGTTGACCGAACTCTACGGAGACAGCGCGCCGCAACTGAGCGTGCTGTTGATCAAGCGTGGCAACCTGATGATCTCATCGCCGTCATATCAGGATCCGATACAGGCCGGTGACGAGATCGTGG